>NZ_PSTO01000080.1:0-1898 GCF_002930975.1 Rathayibacter sp. AY1A3
GGCATGCGCAGGACCGGCCCGAGGGCCAGCCCGCATCCTCTTCTCCCGCCCGCACTCCGCACGACAGGAACGAGCACCCATGACGCTGTCCACTCCTCAGACCGCCTACGCCTCCGCCAAGCTCCAGGGCACCGGAGTGGGACGCGGGCTGGCCCTCGGGCCGGTCCTGCGCATGCCGGAGCCGCTGCCCGAGCCCGAGGACACCGCCAGCACCCGCAGCGTCGCCCAGGAGGAGGAGCGCGCCGTCTCGTCGCTGTCCGCCACCGCCGCGACGATCCGCCACCGAGGCGAGCGGGCCGGCGGCTCGGCGAAGGACGTCCTCGACGCCCAGGCCCTGATGGCCGAGGACCCGTCCCTCGCGGACGACGTCAAGGCGCGGATCGCCGGGGGCAAGACCGCGGAGCGCGCCGTGCACGAGGCCTTCGCCGGCTTCCGCGACCTGCTCGTGGCGATGGGCGGCTACATGGCCGAGCGCGCGACCGACCTCGACGACGTCTCGCAGCGCGTCGTGGCGCACCTGCGCGGCGTCGCCGCTCCCGGCGTCCCCGAGTCGGACGAGCCGTTCGTGCTCGTCGCCCGCGACCTCGCTCCGGCCGACACGGCGCTGCTCGACCTCGAGAAGGTCCTCGGCCTGATCACCAGCGACGGAGGACCGACCTCGCACACGGCGATCCTCGCCCGGGAGAAGTCGATCACCGCCATCGTCGGCACCACCGGCGCCCTCGACCTGCGGGACGGCCAGCTCGTCATCCTCGACGCCACCTCCGGCGTCGTGACGGTGAACCCCTCGGACGCCGAGATCGGCGCCGCGAAGTCCTCGATCGCCGAGCGCGCCGAGATGCTCGCCGCACCGGTCGTCCCCGGCGCGCTGGCCGACGGCCACGCCGTGCCGCTGCTCGCGAACCTCGGCTCGGCCGACGGCGCTGCGAACGCGGTCGAGCTCGGCGCCGAGGGAGTGGGGCTGTTCCGCACCGAGTTCCTCTTCCTCGACGCGAAGGAGGCGCCCTCGGTCGCCGAGCAGGCGGAGCAGTACACGCGCCTGCTCGCCGCGTTCCCCGGCCGCAAGGTCGTCGTCCGCGCGCTCGACGCCGGCGCCGACAAGCCGCTGAGCTTCCTCAACGACGACCACGAGGAGAACCCCGCCCTCGGTCTCCGCGGACTGCGTGCGCTCCGCGCCAGCGAGCAGATCCTCCGCGACCAGCTCACCGCCCTCGCCCAGGCCGATGCCGCGACCGACGCCGACCTCTGGGTCATGGCGCCGATGGTCGCGACCGTGGACGAGACCCGCTACTTCACCTCGATGGCGCGGGAGCTCGGCATCCGCACCGCCGGAGTGATGGTGGAGGTCCCCTCCTCCGCCCTGCTCGCCGACCGCATCCTCGGAGTCGCGGACTTCGCCTCGATCGGCACCAACGACCTGACCCAGTACACGCTCGCCGCCGACCGCATGCTCGGCACGGTCTCGGCGTTCCAGGACCCGTGGCACCCGGCCGTGCTCCGCCTCGTCGGCGAGGTCGGCCGCGCGGGAGCGGCGCTGGGCAAGCCCGTCGGGATCTGCGGAGAAGCCGCCGCCGACCCGCTGCTCGCCGTGGTCCTCGTCGGCCTCGGCGCCACCACCCTCTCGATGTCGCCGTCGGCTCTCGCCGACGTCCGCGCCGAGCTGGCCGAGCACACCCTCGACGACGCCAAGCGGTACGCGGAGCTCGCTCTCGCCGCCGACAGCGCCGCCGACGCCCGCTCCGCGGTCACCGAGGCGATCGCCGCCTCCTGATCCCGGATCACCAGCCCCACCCCCTGCACCACCCCGCCACTCGGGAGCCGGGACGCCTCAGGAGCGTCCCGGCTCCCGAGTGGCGGGGTGGTCCAGGGGGTGGGGCTGGTGATCCGGGATCAGGAGG
>NZ_PSTO01000081.1:0-1606 GCF_002930975.1 Rathayibacter sp. AY1A3
GGAAGGGGGACGACCATCAAGCCTCGCACGCCCGCGCGGCGTCGGCGCGCGGGGGAGCCCACTGTCGTCCGGTGTTCATCCGCGGAGCGGAGCACCGGCACGTCCGGGTCGCCGTGCCGGTCCTCCGAGCAGGCGCGGCGCCGGCTACCACAGCGCCGCCCGCCCGTGCACGGGGTGGCCCCGGAGGCGCGGCTCGCCTGGGATGGAGGGGAGCGGCCCGATCCGGGTGCCGCGGACGGAGGAGCAATGCCCGACCAGTACACGTTCACCAACCCCGCCACCCAGTACCCGGATGTGACTCCGCCGGTCCAGCAGCAGCCCGAGCCCGGGCTGCAGTCGCGGATGACCCCGGTGCCGGACCTCGGCGAGGAGAGCTACCGCGGCACCGGCAGGCTCGCGGGCCGCCGCGCGCTCATCACGGGAGCCGACTCCGGGATCGGCGCCGCCGTGGCCATCGCCTTCGCCCGCGAGGGGGCCGACGTCGCCCTCGCCTACCTCCCGAGCGAGGAGGAGGACGCGCAGCACGTGATCGGGCTGATCCGCGCTGAGGGGCGCACCGCCGTGCCGATCCCCGGCGATCTCACGAGTGCCGAGTACTGCACGCGGCTCGTGGCGGAGGCGGTCGAGGGCCTCGGCGGGCTCGACGCGGTGGTCAACGTGGCCGGGAAGCAGATATGGAAGGAGGACCTGCTCGACATCACCGACGAGCAGTTCGAGGCGACCTTCGCGGTCAACGTCTTCGCTCCGTTCCGGATCATCCGCGCGGCCCTCCCGCACCTGCCCGCGGGCGCCACCATCATCAACACGGCGTCGGCGGAGGCGCACAAGCCCGCCCCCGACCGCCTCGACTACGCGATGACGAAGGGCGCGATCAACAACCTCTCGAAGGGCCTCGCGCAGCAGCTCGCCGCGAAGGGCATCCGCGTGAACGTCGTGGCGCCCGGCCCGACGTGGACCGCCCTGCAGGTCAGCGGCGGCGTCGACCCCGAGAGCCTGCCCGACTTCGGCTCCAGCGAGTCGCCGATGGGCCGTGCCGCGCAGCCTGCCGAGCAGGCCCCGGCCTACGTGTTCCTCGCGTCCGCCGAGTCGAGCTTCGTCGCCGGCGAGACCCTCAACGTGAACGGCGGCATGGTCTCGCCCTGACCCTCCGCGCCGCCGCCGCTCGCTGGTGTGCCGCCGAGACGCCTCCGTCCTGCTCGAGACACGGGCTCGCGTCAACCCTCTCCCGAGCGGCGGGGGCGCGAGGTGCCATGGAGGGACCACCACGAAGGAGCACCATGAGCACCACGACCGTCCTCCCCATCGAGACCTACTCCGACGAGCAGGGCTGGCACAACCGCATCGCCCACGCCCGGGTCCCGCTGAGCCACCACGAGTCGCGCCAGGAGGCGGAGGAGGTCGGCGAGGAGATCGCCGAGCAGCGCGGTGGGGAGCACGTCGTCCTCGGCTGACGGCCGGCGCGGGGCGCGGCATGCGGTGCCCGATCGGGGAACGCCGCCGGCCCGCGGAACGCGCCCGGCCCGCAATTCGCGCGCGGCCCGCAGGCGCCCGCTCCGCAGACGCCCGCTCCGCAGACGCCCCGCCCCGCGCGTGTAGCGCCCCCGAC
>NZ_PSTO01000082.1:0-1367 GCF_002930975.1 Rathayibacter sp. AY1A3
GCGCTGGCAGGAGGAGGTGCGCGAGCACTTCGCGCGGTGAGCGCGCCACTGCCCGGAGAACGATCGTTCCCACCCCGTCTCCGGGCACTGCGCTCTCGTTCTGCGGGCGCACGCCTCCGCGCCCGACCTACGCTGGCCGGATGACGCGATCCCACGGCACGCGATGAGCTGGGTGCTCCTCACCGGCGCGATCCTCACCGAGGTGACGGCGTCGCTCGCCCTCCAGGCCGCCATCGAGTCGCCGGGCTGGTACGCCCTCGTAGTGGCGGGCTACCTGGCGGCGTTCGTCCTCCTCAGCCGGGTGCTCAAGGCCGGCATGCCGATCGGAGTCGCCTACGGCGTGTGGGGCGCGTGCGGCGTCGCGCTGACGGCGGTCCTCGCGGCCGTGCTCTTCGGGCAGCCGCTGACGGGCGTGATGACGATCGGGCTGGTGCTGATCATCGCGGGCGTGCTGATGGTCGAGATCGGCTCGCAGCGAGCGCAGGCCGCGCGCCGGGCGGTGCGCTGATGGCCTGGCTGCTGCTCTTGGGCGCGATCCTCACCGAGGTCGCCGCGACGATGAGCCTCAAACCCGCGACGGACGGCCGGAAGCGCTGGTACGTCGTGGTCGGAGTCGGCTACGTCGTCGCGTTCACGCTGCTGGCCGGGGCGCTCGCGCAGGGCATGCCGATCGGGGTGGCCTATGGGATCTGGGCGGCGGTCGGAGTCGCGCTGACCGCGGTGCTCGGCCGCTGGCTGTTCCAGGACCCGCTGACCTGGACGATGCTCGGCGGGATCGGCCTGATCATCGCCGGCGTGCTGCTGGTGGAGCTGGGGCACTGACCGGCCGAGTGCCGTCGCGGCGGGGCGCCCCCCGATCAGCGGCCGTCGCGGCGGGGCGCGTCCCGCTGAGCGGCCGCCGCGGCGGGAGCGCGCCTCCTCAGTGGTCGTCGCGGCGGGAGCGCGTCGGCGTCACCGGTTGTCGCGGCGGTACCGCGCCTCGCGGCCGGCGATGTGGAGGCCGAGCCCGGTGACCGCGACCGCGAAGGCGACCAGCACGCCGATGAACGCGATCTCGTCGCCCGCTCCGACCGCCACGGCCGCGACGGCGAGCCCGATCAGCGCGAGGGCGATCACCACGGCGCCGACGATCTCGAGAGGGCTCCAGGCGGTCATGACTCCAGGGTGCGCGCGGAGCGGCGCGCGGGCAAGGGGCGGCAGGCGAACAGGACACGACGTCCCGCCGACCGCGGAGGTCCGCGCGGGTCCCAGCACACGACCCGTCCGCCCGGACGTCGGTCGACCGGGTACTGCGGATCGCGGAGCTCGTCCGAGGCGGTCCGCGGTGCGAGCCCGCTCCGTCCGTCCCCGCCGGAACGCCCCCGCCC
>NZ_PSTO01000083.1:0-1315 GCF_002930975.1 Rathayibacter sp. AY1A3
GTCGGGGAATCGTCCCACGGCGGGGGAGACGACGACGCCCCCCGGTCCGGGGACCAGGGGGCGTCGTGGCGGAGGGGCGTCAGCCGCGGCTGGCCCAGACCGCGCGGCGGCTGTCGTACTCGACGAGGTTGCCGTCGTCCTGCATGACGAGCTTGTAGGGGCCGACCGACGCGGCGGGCGGGACGACCGACCATCCGCTCGTCGTCTCGGTGCCCACGGCGATCTGCCCGCTGGTGTCGATGGCGAAGAAGCCGCCTGCGCGGGTGGTCTTCGACGCCCAGATCGGGCCGTTCTTGCCGTAGACGACGAAGTTGCCGTCCGCCTGCATCACCGCTCGGTAGACGCCGTTCGCGGAGCGGAGGAAGCTGCCCGCCTCGAGCGAGTTCGCCGCGTAGAGGGTGGTCGAGGGGAAGGCGGCCTGGCTGGTCCAGATCACGTCGTCGGACGGGTTCACGATGATCAGCGAGCCGGCGTTGTTGATGCCCAGGCGGAGGTCCTTGCCGCGCGTGCCCGAGAACCACTTGACGGAGCCGTCGGAGCCGTAGATGACGGCGTTGCCGTCCTTCTGCATGGTGATGCGGTTGCCGGAGCCGCCGGTGCCGGTGCCCCAGACGGCGCCCTGCGGGCCGTAGCCGACGAAGTTGCCGTCGTTCTGCATGACGGCGCTGAAGCGGCCGTCGGCGGAGGTGAGCTGGTGGACGGGGCGGAGGGTCTGCTCCGTGAACAGCGTGTCGGTCACCGGCTCGGCGATGACGCGGCGGACGCTGCTCGCCCAGGCGGGCGAGCCGTTCTCGCGGTAGACGACGAGGTTGCCGTCGGGCTGCATGATCACCGAGGCGCCCGCCTCGTTGATCGTGTTCGTGCTCCACACGGGGCCGCCCTTGGCGGAGTAGACGACCATGTTGCCGTCGGTCTGCATGACCAAGTGGTCGCCGCGGCCCTGGGTGTTCGTCGCGAAGGTGGGGCGGCCCTGCGGGTCGTAGACCACCGCGTTGCCGTCGGTCTGCATCCGGAACGAGTAGCCGTTCGTGCCCGAGACGATCCGCTGTCCGGCGGCCAGCTCCTCGCCGCCGACGAGGGCGTTGTAGTAGCTGACGGCCGCGCGGGCGGTCTGCTGGGCGGCCTCGGGCGACTCGCTCGCGGGAGCGAGGCCGGTCGGCGCCTCCTCGGAGGAGGAGAGGGGCTTCTGCGGGTTCTCCGCGGCGAGGGCCGGGGTCGCGCCGAAGAGCTCGAGCAGGCGCACGGTGAGCTCCTGCGCGTCTCCTGTCGCGACCAGGCGGACGGTCCGGGTGCCGTGGTCGAACTCGAGCACGGG
>NZ_PSTO01000084.1:0-1200 GCF_002930975.1 Rathayibacter sp. AY1A3
AACATGCTCTCGCTCGGCATCGACGGCTCGGTCGACACAGTCGGCGCCGCTGCGGCGCTCCAGGCGCCCGATCTCGGCGCTGCGGTGCTGAAGTGGACCCTCACGAGTGCGGTCGACCCCGTGTTCTCGGGCGTCACCACCCAGGCGTCCGCACGCTGCGTCTCCGGCAAGGTGGTCATCGTCATGACGATGAAGAACGCCGCCGCGGTGACCATGGACGCGGTCCTCACCTCCGACTTCGGCACCAAGACCGTCTCGGTGGCGGCCGGTCGGACCGTGTCGCACGCCTTCTCGACCCGCAAGGCGTCCATCGCGGCCGGTGCGGTGACGGTGGACCTCTCGGCCCAGTCCGGCGGCACGACGCGTCGGACGAAGATGCAGGCGGCGTACGCGCTGACCACCTGCAGCTGAGATCGAACGCCTCGCGGAGGGCCTGACGTCCGGCCCGCCGCGAGGAACCACGAGAGGGGCGGGACCCGGCACATGCCGGGTCCCGCCCCTCTCGTGGTGTCCTCGGCCCTCCGATGCGGTCAGGGGCGTCGAGTGCGAGGGGTGGTGGGGCCGGGTTCGAGCGCTCCGCCCCGAGAGATCGCCTCGCGCAGGGAACGACGGAGCCCCGCCGCCGCCCCGACCGGGGACGACGGCGGGGCTCCGCGGTCAGGTCACATGCCGTCGCTGATCATCGCCTCGGTGATGTCCACGTTGCGCTCGAAAGCGAGTTCGGAGAACTCGTTCGAGTAGTTCAGGCCGTAGGGCCAGATGTGTGAGCCGTTGCAGTTGAGGCGGGCGCCCGTGCCATCCCAGGTCTGCAGCAGGGCGGTGGCGTTGGTGCCCGTCCACGCCCCGTTGATGCACTTGGCGTCGTATCCGCGGCTGATCCCGATCCCCATGGTGTGCCCCATCTCGTGCAGGGCGGTTCCCTCGACCATGTAACGGCGATCAGCGCCGAAGCTCATTCGACCATCGATGTTGGCCTCGGCCGTGGGCACGCCCGGGTTGTAGAACACGCGGAGGTGCTTGGAGATGTCGGTGCGGGCGTTGTAGCGGTCGACGGCTGCTCCGACGGCCGCGTCGATGCGGGCGTAGGCGTCGAGCTGGTCGGCGGTGGGGTTCGCTTCGCGGTAGACGGTGTAGGTCACCTCGTCGACGGCGGCGTCTGTGATGCGCCAGCGCTGAGCGGTACTGGTGGTGCAGGTCTGC
>NZ_PSTO01000085.1:0-1199 GCF_002930975.1 Rathayibacter sp. AY1A3
GCAGACCTGCACCACCAGTACCGCTCAGCGCTGGCGCATCACAGACGCCGCCGTCGACGAGGTGACCTACACCGTCTACCGCGAAGCGAACCCCACCGCTGACCAGCTCGACGCGTACGCCCGCATCGACGCGGCCGTCGGAGCAGCCGTCGACCGCTACAACGCCCGCACCGACATCTCCAAGCACCTCCGTGTCTCCTACGACCCGGCAGTGCGCACGGCGAATGCAGGTCTCAGCGGCACCATGAACTTCGGCGCAGATCGGCGATTCATGGTCGAGGGGGTCGCCCTGCACGAGATGGGGCACACCCTGGGCATCGGCACCAGTGGCGGGTACTACGCGAAGTGCGTCGACGGAGTCTGGACCGGCACCACCGCCGTCGCCCTCCTCCAGTCCTGGGACGGCGCAGGAGCCCGGCTCAACTGCAGCAACCCGCACATCTGGCCCTACGGCCTGAACTACCCGAACGAGTACAACGAGGTGAACTTCGACCGCAACGTCGACCTCACCGAGGCGATGATCCGCGACGGGATGTGACCTGACCGGAGAGCCCGGCCGTCGTCCCTGATCCGGGCAGCGGCCGGGCTCCGTCGTTCTCCGTGTTCGAGGCGATCTCGCGAGGTGGAGCGCTCGCACCCGGCCTCTCACCACTCGTGCAGACGACGCCCCGACCGGTCGGAGGGCGGCGGAGACGACGAGAGGGCGGGACCCGGCCTGAGCCGGATCCCGCCCTCTCGTCGCGCCTCGCGGTCGGCCGGACGTCAGGCCCACCGCGCGACGTCCGATCTCAGCTGCAGGTCGTCAGGGCGTACGCCGCCTGCATCTTCGTCCGACGCGTCGTGCCGCCGGACTGGGCCGAGAGATCCACCGTCACAGCACCCGCGGCGACGCTCGCCTTGCGGGTCGAGAAGGCATGCGACACGGTCCGTCCGGCCGCCAGCGAGACGGTCTTGGTGCCGAAGTCGGAGGTGAGGACCGCGTCCATGGTCACCGCTGCCGTGTTCTTCACCGTGACGACGACGACGACCTTGCCGGAGACGCAGCGCGCGGACGCCTGGGTGGTGACGCCCGAGAAGACGGGATCCACCACACTCGTGACGGTCCACTTCAGCACCGCAGCGCCGAGATCGGGCGCCTGGAGCGCCGCAGCGGCGCCGACTGTGTCGACCGAGCCGTCGATGCCGAGCGAGAGCATGTT
>NZ_PSTO01000086.1:0-930 GCF_002930975.1 Rathayibacter sp. AY1A3
CGAGCTGCACATCCACCTCGAGGGCACGATCGAGCCCGAGCACATCGTCGAGATGGCGCGCCGCAACGGAGTCGCCCTGCCCACCGAGGACCTCGACGCCCTCCGCGCGCGGTACTCCTTCGCCGACCTCGCGTCGTTCCTGGAGCTGCACTACTCGAACCTCACCGTGCTGAAGACGGAGCGGGACTTCTTCGAGCTCGCGACCGGCTACCTCGACCGGGCGCAGAAGGCGAACGTCCGCCGCGCCGAGATCTTCTTCGACCCGCAGACGCACCTCGGCAACGGCGTCGCGCTCGACACCGTGATGAGCGGGATCACCCGTGCGCTCAGTCGGAGCGAGGAGACCCACGGGATCTCGACGGACCTGATCATGTGCTTCCTCCGCGACCTGGGCGCCGACGCGGCCGACGAGATGCTGACGGCGATCCTCCCCTGGCGCGAGCACATCATCGGCGTCGGGCTCGACTCGAACGAGGTGGGCTTCGGCCCGGAGCTGTTCGTCGACGTCTACGCGCGCGCCGCGGCGGACGGACTGCGCCTGGTCGCGCACGCCGGCGAGGAGGGCGGGCCCGAGACGGTCGAGGCCACCGTCGAGCTGCTGAAGGTCGAGCGGATCGACCACGGGATCCGCGCGATGGAGGACCCGGAGGTCGTCGCGATGCTCCGCGAGCGCCGCATCCCGGTGACGGTGTGCCCACTGTCGAACGTGGCCCTGCGCGCGGTGGACACGATGGCCGACCACCCGCTGCCCGCGATGCTCCGCGAGGGACTCGTCGTGACGGTCTCGAGCGACGACCCGCCCTACTTCGGCGGCTACGTGGACGAGAACTACCGCGCCCTGGTCGAGGAGCTGGGGATGGACGACGCGCAGCTCGAGCAGCTGGCGCTCAACTCCTTCGACGCGGCGTTCATCACGGAGGAGGACCGCGA
>NZ_PSTO01000087.1:0-899 GCF_002930975.1 Rathayibacter sp. AY1A3
CGCGGAGGACGTGGTCGGCGTGATCCGCGCCGGCGCCCGCGGCTACATCACCAAGGCCAGCTCCGGAGCCGAGGTGAGCCGGGCCGTGCTCGCGGTGGCGGGCGGGGACGCCGTGTTCTCGCCGCGCCTGGCCGGCTTCGTGCTCGACGCCTTCGGGGCGCTGGCGGGCGAGCAGGCGGAGTCGGGGGACGAGCTCGACCGGCTCTCGGCCCGCGAGCGCGAGGTGATGCGCCTGATCGCCCGCGGCTACGCCTACAAGGAGGCGGCGGCCGAGCTCTTCATCTCGGTCAAGACGGTCGAGTCCCACGTCTCCGCCGTCCTCCGCAAGCTGCAGCTCTCCTCCCGCTACGAGCTCACCGCCTGGGCCTCCGCCCGCCGCCTGCTCTAGGAGTCGAGGGCGGCCGGCGTGCGATCCGCAGTGGATCCGCGCTCTGCGGGACGCGCCGTGCGGCGGAACGCCCCTTCGCGCGCGGATCCCCTGCAGATCGCACGTTCGGCGGGCCTACGAGGGGCGCCGGTCCGGGTGCCACTGTGCAATTCGCAGGAGATCTGCCATCCAGGGGGCGCATCAAGTGGCAGAACGCCCCTTCGCGCGCGGATCCCCTGCGAATCGCACAGCCCACCTCACACCTCCGGGTCGCCCTCAGCTGCCGCGCGGCGGCGCGCTCCGAGTCCGAGCGCGGTGGCGCCCGCGGCCAGGAGCGCGGTGGCGCCCGCGATCAGGCCGACGCTCTCGACTCCGGTCGAGGCCAGCCCGCCGCCCGAGCCGCCGACGGGCAGCGGGGTGGGAGTGCCGGTCGGCGCGGTCGTGGGCATCGGGGACGGAGCAACGGTGGGCGCCGCAGTCGGCCCGGCGGTCGGTGCCGTGGTGGGAGTCGCCGTGGGCGCGGTGGTCGGCG
>NZ_PSTO01000088.1:0-836 GCF_002930975.1 Rathayibacter sp. AY1A3
GCGCTGGTGCCCCTCGCGCCGCTCGACTCGCGCGACGCGGATCCGGCCGTCCGCCGCTCCGCTCCCGTGGCCGGCCTGCTGACCCTCGCCGCCGCCGTCACCGCCGCGCGCCTGGAGCGCCAGCGCCTCCGACGCGCCACGAACCCCCGGCTGCGGGCGAGCCTCACGCTGCTCGCCCTGGGCGCCGCCGCCCTGACCGGCGCACTGGTCTCGCTCACCGCCTCCGGACCGACGGCCCTCGTCGTCGGAGCCGCCTCGGCCGCGCTCGTGCTCGCCGTGGTGATCGTGCTCGCCGGCCTGTTCCGGAGGCGCGCGATCGCGCTGATCGCCCTCGCGACGGTCGCGCTGGTCACGGCCGCCTGCGCCGCCGTGCTGCCGACCGACCGCGAGCTGCTCCCCGTGCTCGGCACCTACGGCTTCTCGAGCGCCGCTCCCGGCCGCTACGCGACGCTCGCGGCGAGCGACCTGCGCGTCACGGTCGCACCCGGCTACGAGACCTCCGGCGAGCCGCTGGACCTGTGGATCGGCTACGGGCACGTGTCCGTCGCCACGATGGCGGGAACTGCGGTTCGCCTGGAGGCGACCACGGAGGACACCGAGCTCCTCGTGCTGGACGCCGACGGAGGCGCGATCGACGCGCCCCGCGAGGTCCGCACCGCCGACGGCCGTCAGCTGTGGACGCAGACCTTCGGCGATCCCGAGGCCGAGCCGTTCGTGGTCCGCATCGCCCAGGAGGGCGGGTCAATCCGAGTCCAGGACTCCACACCGGGCGCCGACTCCGGCACCACCGCGCCGGACGCCGACGCCACCCCGACACCCACCCCCCCAAGCCCACC
>NZ_PSTO01000089.1:0-710 GCF_002930975.1 Rathayibacter sp. AY1A3
GCCTTCAAGAACCCGGCGCTCGCGGCGGATCTGCAGCGGGCCGCCACCGATCCGGCCGTCGCCGCGGACCCGGCCAACGCCGGGATCCTGAAGCTGCTGCAGTCGCAGGACACCGCCGCGATCGGCTCCGCGCTCGACGGGGACACCTCCTTCCTGAACACCGCGGACCGCGCCCTGTCGGCTCCGTTCCTGACCGGGTTCAACGACGCGACCGTGACCGTGTTCCAGGTCGCGCTGGGCGTGGTCCTGCTGGCCTTCGTGCTCTCGTGGTTCCTCAAGACCCCGCCGCTGCGGGCGAAGTCGGCCATGCAGGAGGCGCACGACCTCGCGGCCGAGGACAGCGCGGAGGAGCTGCGCCGCACGGACCCGCAGCTCGCCGCGCGCGCCGGGGCCGACCTGGCCGCGGGCAGCATCGAGCCGGACGTCCGGACGGACTCGATCCGCACCGCCCCTCCCCGCGACGGGCACGGCGCCCACCGGGCCTGATCGGAAGCGCCGGCCGCCCGCGTCCTGCGCTCCGCTCCGCCCCTCCGAGGCGCCGCCTCCGCCGCCCGGACACCGCCCTCACCGCGGTGTCCGGACGGGGAGGCGGCGCCTCGCGGTCGTCCGCGGTGCGATGTCCCGCGTTCCGGGGCGAGAGAGCGCTCCACCGGGGCTCTAGGATGGTCGGACCGCTGCAGATCCGCCGCGGCCTTCAAGAACCCGGCGCT
>NZ_PSTO01000009.1:0-115228 GCF_002930975.1 Rathayibacter sp. AY1A3
GCCCCTCCTTCCGAGGTCACCGTGCCCCTGCCTCCCCGGCCCGCCGACGCCGCGGTGCTGCTGCGCGAGCAGCGGGAGGTCGGCGTGCTCTGCGCTCGGCGGGCCGGCGGGGTGCTCACCGCCGCCTCAGCCCTGCACCTGCTCGCCCTGACTCCGGCCCAGCTGCTGACGGTGGTGCCGAGCGCCGCGCTGCTCGTCGTCTCGGCGCTCGTGCAGCTCGCGCCCAGCCGGTCCGTCGCGACGGGGGCGAGGGCGGTCGCCCTCGGGCTCGCGCTGGACGTCGCGGCGCTCGTCGCGTTCCTCTCGCCGGACGTCGACGCCTCCCTCCGAGCCGTCCTGAGCGGGATCACGATGCTCACCTCGATGGCGCTGCCGTGCGCGATGCTCGCCGTCGGCGCCTGGCGGGGCCTGCCCTGGGCCGCGGTCCTGGCGCTGCTCCCGGTCCTGGTCCTCGGGGCGGCGACGACGGGGGCGTCCGGGCGCGCGCCGTTCGTCCTCCTCTCGATCGTCGTCTGCTGGGCCCTGCTGCTGACGGCCGCCCGCTGGCTCGCGGGCAGCGTCGCGCGGGCCCACGTCGGCACGGCCCGTCTCCGGAGGGCCCACGACGCCGAGCGCCGCTCCAGCGAGACCGAGTCGCGGCACCGCGCCGACGCGCGGCTCATGCACGACACCATCCTGGCGACCCTGACGCTCGTGGCCCATCGGGGCGAGGGAGTGCCGGCTCCGGTGCTGCGCGACCGTGCGGCGGCCGACCTCGCGCTCCTGCGCGGTGTGGAGGCGGTGGACGAGCCGGAGCCGGCCTCCGGCGTCCGGCTGCCCGAGCCGCTCGCCGCGCTCGGTCGGCGGTCGGCGGAGGTCGGCGTCGAGGTGCGCTGGCACGGCGGTGCCCAGCCGCGGATCCGTGCGGAGGTGCTCGACGCCCTGGTGCGCGCGACCGGGGAGTGCCTCGAGAACGTGCGCCGTCACTCCGGGGCAGCGCTGGCGCACGTGAGCGTCGCGGAGGAGGCGGGCTCGCTCCGCGTCGTCGTCACGGACGAGGGGCGCGGCTTCGATCCGGCCGCGGTGCCGCCGGGGCGCCTGGGCCTCGCAGAGTCCGTCGTCGGCCGCGTCGAGGCGGTGGGCGGCACGGTCCGGGTCTTCTCGGCGCCGGGATCCGGCGCGACCGTGCTGCTGAGCGTGCCGCTGCTGAGCGTGCCGCTGTGAGCGGGACGCGGCAGGAGGAGGGGCCGGAGGACGGGACGCTCCTCGAGCTGGTCCGCGCGGCGGATCGGAGCCCCGGAGCGCTGTGGAGCATCCGCGAGCGCCTCACCCGGCCGAACCGCCTGAGCGGGAGCTACCTCGGGCTGGGCTTCCTCACCATGGCGGTGATGCTCGACATCCGCGGACTGATCTCGTACCTCTGGTCCCTCGACGCCCGGTCCGCGACCTGGGTGAGCGGTCTCTCCTGGCTGCTCGTGATCGCCGCGAGCGCGGCGGGGGCCGCGATCGCCCTGCGCCGCCACGGCGAGCTGCCGCGCTGGGCCTTCGCGGGCGTCCTCGGCGTCGACGTGATCGCGCTGCTGCTCGAGTTCGCCGACCACGCGCTGCCCACTCCGGCACCGATGTACTACCCGTCGGTCTGCGTGGGAGTGGGCGCGGGCGTGATCGCGCTGATCACCTTCCAGCCGCTCTCGCGCTCGTTCCTCGCCCTCGTGGTCCTGGTCGCGCTCGCGGCGCTCGGACTCGTCGGCCAGGCGCTGCTCGGCGACGGAGGCGCCGCCCTCGCGGTGGGCAACGTCCTCCTCGCCACCGCGCCGGCGGCCGTGTGCGTCGTCGTGCTGACCGCGCTCGACCAGTACGTGCGGCGCACGCTCGACCGGAGCCTGGCCGACAGCACCGTCCACGCGGCCGACGGCGACGAGTTCACCCAGGTGGACGCGCGCATCGAGGAGCTCCTCGAACGGGTCCGGACGCCCGGGCTCCTGGACGAGGAGCTGGGCGAGCGGGCGCGCGTGCTGGGAGACGAGCTCCGGGTGGCGCTCGCCCGCAGCCACGACCGCACCTGGCTGCGCATCGCCGTGGAGGAGTCGGCGCTGCTGTCCTCCGCGGTCGCGGTGGACGATCCCGGAGGTGCCGCCGCGCTGCTGCCCCCGCTCGACCGCTCGCGCCTGCTCTCGGTGCTCTGGCTGCTCACCGTCCCGGCGGCCCGGCCCTCGCTGGCCGTCCGCCTGGAGGCCGGCGCCGGCGGCGAGGTCGAGCTCACTCTCGTCGCCGCGGGGATCCGCGCCCGCGACCTGGACCGCTCGGTCTGGGGCATCCTGAGCGAGATCGGCGAGCACCGCACGACGACCGATCACGGCGCGACGAGGATCCGCGTCGCGCACCGCCCCCGGAGGAGGACGACGACATGACCATCGAGCCCGCGATCACGCTGGCCATCCTCGACGACCACCCGATCCTGCTGGCGGCGCTGGCGGAGTGGATCCGCCGCTCGGGCACGGACATCCGCGTGGCGGCGACGGCCGGCACCTGGACGGACCTGCTCGCGCATCCGGCCTTCCCGACCGACGTGGTGCTGCTCGACATCGACCTCGGGGACGAGCTCGACGTGGCGATGCGGATCCGGACCATCGCGGCCGCCGGCGCCGCCACGATCATCATCAGCACCCACTCCGAGCCGGCCACGATCAGCCGGGCGCTCCAGGCCGGAGCCCACGGCTACGTGGTCAAGAGCGAGAGGACCGAGACGATCCTCGAGGCGGTCCGCGCGGCGGCGCGCGACGAGCGCTTCCTGACGGCGCAGACCAGGGAGCTGCTCGGGGCCGATCGCCCGGGCACCCTGACGCAGCGCGAGCGGGAGATCGTGCGCCTCTTCGTCGACGGGATGCCGCTGAAGCAGGTCGCGACGCTCCTCGGCATCACCCAGGACGCCGCGCGGAGCTCGCTGCGCAGCGCCCGAGGCAAGTACCGGGCGGAGGGGCTGGCCGTCGGCACGAAGATCTCGCTCCGCCGGCAGGCTCTGCGCGACGGGATCGTCGAGCGCTAGGCGCGCGCTCGACGATCCCGGGGGCCTAGACCGTCTCGGCGCGCTTCTGCCGCGCGGGCTCGGCGGGGTCGGAGGGTCCGTTCCAGATCGAGACGATGCCCCAGACGACGGCCGCGATCGGCACGGCCAGCACGGCGCCGACGATGCCGGCGAGGACGGTGCCCACGGTCAGGGCGATGAGGACGATCAGCGGGTGCAGCTTCAGCGAGCGCGCCATCACGACCGGCTGGAGGAAGTTGCCCTCGAGCTGGTTGACCCCGATGACGACCAGGATCACGATCAGCGCGGCGACCGGGCCGTTGGCGACCAGGGCGACGAGAGCGGCGAGGATGCCGGCGGCCGTGGCTCCGACGATCGGGATGAACGCGGTGAGGAAGACGATGACGGCCAGCGGGATCGCCAGCGGCACCTGGATGATCGCCAGCGCGACGCCGATGCCGATCGCGTCGACCGCCGCGACGGTCGCCGTTCCGCGGACGTAGCCGCCCAGCACGTCGACCGTCTTGTGCCCGACGCGCTTGGCACGCTCGTAGCCCGAGCCGGTGAAGGGGCGCAGGAGGAACTCCCAGATCTTCGGGCCGTCCTTCATGAAGAAGAAGAGCACCACGATCATCAGCACGAGGCCGGTGATGAAGTTCGCCGCTGCGGAGACGCCCGCGAGCGCGCCGTTGCCGAACGAGCTGGAGGTGAGGAAGTCGACGACCGACTGGCGGGCGGACTCGATCTGCTCGTCGGTGATCTGGAACGGCAGGTGCTGCACGTAGTCCTGCAGCGAGGTGATGCCGTCGGAGGCGCTGCTGACCAGCTCGTCCCACTGGTTGCGGACCGCGACCGTGATCAGCCAGCCGACCGCGCCGAGGACCGCGAGCAGCCCGATCAGCGCCAGCCAGGTCGCGAGGATCGACGGCACGCCCTTGCGCCGCATCCACGCCAGCACCGGGTGGATCGCCGCGGCGAGGATGAGCGCGATCATCACGGGGATGAGCACCAGCGTGAGCTGCGTCATAGCGAAGACGAGCACCGAGGCCAGCAGGAGGACGATGACCACCTGGAGGCAGCGGGTGGCGAACCGGCCGAGGCCGTCGCTCCAGACCCGCCGCTGCGGATCGGGTGCGCTCGGCTGCGGCGCGGCGGCGCTGGTCGAGGAGTCGTTGCGGTCGAAGAAGCCCATGGAGGGACGGTATCGGCTCGGGCCGACCTGCCGTCCCTCCTTGACACCCCGCCCGCGCCGCGGCGATCCGGCCTGCCGACAGCGGTGTGCTTCTTCTACCGCCCTGGTACGGGAATGGGCAGCTGACCTATTCGGCGCGGCCGGTAACGCTCACGTCGCTCCCCGAGGCGACGACGGACGGGAGCTCCACTGTGGCACCGAAGATCGTCGTGTAGGACTGAACCCCCGCGGAGAGAGCCGTGAACGCGATGATGTCGTCTTCGAGCAGACGCTGCGGAGTCGAGCCGGCGATGGTCACGAGGATGGTGTCCTCCCAGAAATCTCGACTGTATCCAGGCTCGCGTGTGATGTTCACGCGGTACGTTCCGCCTGCGTCCTGAATGATCTTCCCTTCGAACTTGTAGTAGGAGCCGGCCGCGGCGTTCCCGGCTCGGAAGAGGTCCTCGTAGCCGATCGCCACAGCTGCCGCCTTCGCGGCAGCTGCCTCAGCGGCCTGCTTCTCTGCAGCCAGCCGCTCTTCCTTCGCTGTCTTATCGCTCTCGACCGCCTCGACGGCAAGGTCGACTCTGTCGCTACCCCGGTCGAGAGCTTTCTCGCGCTCATCGAGTTCTGCGGTCGCAGCTTCCACTTCTTCGCGGCTGACGGCGCTCGTGTCGAGCTGGGCGGCGGCGAGGTCCGCCTCCTCTTTCTCCGCGCGCTCGAGAGACTCCTTCAGCAGAGTGAGCAGGGCGGCATTGTCGAGGTCATCGGCTCCGACCGAGAGAGATTCGGCTCTGGCGTCCGAGGTCGATTCCTGGTGGGCTCGGAATGTCGAATCGTGCCGCTCGAGTGCGGTCTGGTAATCCTCGACTGCTTCGGCCTTGGCCTTCTCGGCCTTGGCTATCGCGTTCGTCACACCGATTCCGGTGACGACTAGGGCAGTGGCGAGAACAAGTCCGCCGGCCGCGAAGAGGACAGAGCGCCGAGGGCGGCGAAAGCGAGTGCGGGGTCGGGGAGCCTCTGTGTCCTCAGAACCCGTTGAGCCCTCCTGCCCGGCGTCTCCGGTTGTCTCGTGAGCCGAATGCGATTCGTCGCCTATTTCCTGATGCCCGCTCATAGCGTGTCCCCTGTTCTCGCTTTCGATGAAGCGAGCCTGACAGTACCGGGACATGGCGTCCCGATCGACATCGATCCGCCTCGTGCGCGCGCGGAGACACCGGCCTTGCTGACTCGTGATGGGCCGCCGACACGAATCCTCGCGCCCGTCCGAGCAAGGCCGTGCGGACAGTCATGTGCGGAATCCGTCGCGGCCGCAGAGCATCGCACGGTGGAATTACCCATTCGAGCCGCCGGAGCCCCGCGGATCGTTGCGGCGGCGACGGATTCCGCACTACAGTCGCGGTGTTCATGCAGGTGCATGGGGTGCGGTACCCGAAGCCGCACTGCACCGCCCTGCTCGGAGCAGACGCCTCCGCCGGGAGGGATGACGATCCTCTCTCCCGGCGGGAGGCGGACCGGGCGGATCCGCCCGGCCGCCGCCGGCGCTACGCCGGGACGCGCACCGTCAGCCCGCCGGGCTCGATCCAGGTGCGGAACGCCGAGGTCGAGCCGAACGGATCGCCGTCGAGCTCGATCTCCTGCGCGTGCTCGAGGCGGACCGTGAGGTCGCGGCCCTTCACGTACCGCAGGGCCGACACCTCCTTGGTCAGGCCCATCAGCTTCTTGCCGACGACGCCGCTGCGGCGGAGCACGCCGTTCTCCCACACCACCTTGAAGATGATCTGCACCCAGCCGAAGAAGCCCTCGGGGCGCAGCAGGACGATGTCGAACTCGCCGTCGTCGACGGCCGCGTCCGGCAGCAGGAGGATGTTCGCCGGCAGGGCGCCGCAGTTGCCCACGATGATCGTGTGCGCGCGCACCTTGCGGGTCCTCGAGCCGTCGAGGCGGTAGCGGAACTCGAGCTGGTTCTTGTCGAGCAGGGCCTTCCGCAGCGCGTCCACGTAGGCGAGCCAGCCGGCGCGCTTCTTGAGGTCGTCGTCGGTGTTGGCGAGCATCTTCGCGTCGATCCCGAGGCCCGCCATCACGACGTAGGCGTGGCGGTCGCGGCCCGTGGAGGTCTCGATGTCGATCATCCCGACGTCGATCGCCCGGTCCTGTCCGGAGAACGCGACGGTCAGGGAGTTGTCGATGTCGTCGAGCGTGAGGTTCAGGTTGCGGGCGAGCAGGTTGCCGGTGCCGGAGGGCAGCAGCGCGAGCGAGGCGTCGGAGCCGCGGAGGGCCTCCGCCACGACGCGGACCGTCCCGTCGCCGCCGGCCGCGATCACGACATCGGCGCCCGCGGCGAGGGCCTCCTTCGTCTGACCGGCCCCGGGGTCCTCGACGGAGGTCTCGTACCAGAGCGTCTCCTCCCAGCCGGCGGCCTCCTCGGCGCGCTTCACGGCGGCCTTCACGGACTCCAGGTCGACTTTGACGGGGTTGTAGACGAGGGCGGCACGGCGGCGCTCAGACATCGTCGCGGCTCTCGTCGAGCTCGTCGCCGTTCTCGTCGACACGGCCCGGACGCACGGCGGCGTCCTCGCGGATGTCGATGCGGGTGTCGCCGGCCTCGGTGGTGGAGACCTCGATGCGCGGGGCCGCGTCGGCCTCCGTCGCCTTCGGGGCGCTGGTCAGCTGGTCGTGGCGGTCGTCCGCGCTCTGGTCGGTCATGCCTGGACGGTAGCAGCGGGCGATCCGCGCCCGCGCGGGCTTGCGTCAGCGGCTGCGTGCCGCCTGAAGACCCCAGAGCACGAGCGGGATCTGGAGCGGGAGGCGCAGCAGCGTGATCACCCGGGTCCGAGGCCGACGGGCGTCCCGCGCCATCTGCACGTTGCCGGGGAGGACGGCGGCCATCAGGGCGGCGGACGCGAGACCGCCGGCCGCGCGGGTCCGCGGGTGCAGCGTCGCGGCCGCGCAGACCAGCTCCGCCGCTCCCGAGACGAGGACCCATCCGCGCGCCGAGCCGGGCATCCCTCGCGGGACCACCGCGTCGAAGGTCCGCGGGTGCACCAGGTGGACGACTCCCGAGACCGCCATCGCCGACACGAGCACGAGCGGTCCCGCGCCCAGCCGGCTCATCGGCCCTCCGCCCCGCGCTCGAGCGGAGCGACGTGGTCGAGGATCCGGCGCCACTCGCGCACGAGCGCCAGCCGGCCGGCTCCGTCGACCGTCACGGTGCGCGCCCGCGCGAGGCGGCCGCGGTACCAGCGGCCGTCCTCGGCGCTCGCCACCGGGTCCGCGTCGCCGTGGACCAGGAGCGTCTCGGCGGTCACCCGGTCGAGGTCGTCGGCCCAGGAGCCGTGGCGGAGCGCCGCGAGGTCGGTCGCGGCGCCGCTCGGGCCCTGCCGCCAGCCCTCGGAGAGCATCCGCTCCAGCCGGTTGCGCAGTCCGCCGTGGGTGGCGAGCACCGGGTCGTCGGAGTCGATCCCGAGCGCGTCCAGGCCCGGCTGCGTCTGCGGGAGGGCGGCGGCGATCGCGTCGGCGTCCTCCCCGCGGAGGGTCTCGCGCCGCTCCCACGCGCTGGTGGGGTGCACGATCACGCCGGCCTGCGGGGGCGCGGGGGTGCCGACCAGCGCGAGGCGGTCCACGAGGTCGGGGTGCCGGGCCGCGAGCGAGAGCGCGAACGCGCCGCCGGAGCCCCAGCCGACCACGCCGACGCTGCCGAAGCGGGCGCCCTCGACCATGCGGGCGGTGCGCTCGGAGCGGCGCAGGTACTCGGCGAGGTCGTCCGCGCGGTCCTCGACGCGGCCGTGAGCGGCGTCGACCGGGTCCGAGGCGCCGTAGCCGGGGCGGTCGAGGATCAGCAGGTGCAGGCCCCAGGGGCCGGTGACAGTGGGGTCGGGGTCGAAGCCGCCGGCTCCGGGAGTGGGGTGGCAGAACACCACCAGCCGGTCGGCGACGGGATCGCCCGCCGCCGAGACGCCCATCCCGCGGCCGGACCGCAGCTCGAAACGGTGGTTCGCCATGTCGCCTCCCGGGTGCGCCGAGGGTCGGCGCGTCGCCCCCAGTCAAGCGGAGACGGCGGCCCGCGCGCTGGGCCTTGTGCCGGAGCGGGAGCAGTCGGACGCGTCCGGAGCGGGCGTGCTCGCGGTCGCCTTCGTCGCGGAGCGCGGCGACCTCCCGCCTCTCGTCGTCGAGTCGATGGACGGGCTCCTCGCGCTCGTCTCGGGACTGCGCCCGTGACCCCTGCCCCCAGCGGAGGTCGACCCCCGTGGCAGGCGGCCGGCCGCCGCCCAGCGTGCTGGGAGCGGGCCGGCACCGGCTCCGCTCCGTGCTGCCGCGGATGATCGAGCAGGGGCGGGGCACCGTGATCACCACCTCCTCCGTCGCCGGTCTCGACGGCGCCCCGGGCCTCAGCCCCTCCGTCGCCTCGAAGCACGGGGTCGCCGGGCTCACCAGGAGCGCGGCCCTCGAGGTCGCGGGCACCGGCGTCCGGGTCGACTCGATCCACCCGTCGCCCGTGAACACGCGGATGATGCGCTCGATCGAGGCGGGAGCCGTCGACGCCGGCGCACCGTTCGTTCGCCCGATGTCCACGTGACGCCGCGGAGGAGGGGAGCGAGGATGGGGGCGTGTCCCGTCGCCTCCTCCTCCCCGTCGCCGGCGTCCTCGCCACGGCCCTCGCCGCCGGCGGGCTGACGCTCCTCGTCTGGACGATCGACGAGACGCCGTTCGCACGGCCCGACGCCGGCTTCGACCGTCTGACCAGCGAGGTCGCCGCGGTGCCCGGAGTCTCCCTCGACGGCGCCGAGCGCTGGGTCGAGGCGCCGGCGTTCGGCCCGCCGACCTCGTGGGTCGGGGTCGCGGTCGAGGAGCCGGCGCTCGCCGAGGCCCTCGCGACGGCCTGCGCGACCGAGTACGCGGATCCGGTGCTGTGGTCGTTCCGGGCGACGTCCGCCGGCGGGAACGCCCTCTCCTTCGCGGGCGCGGAGGAGCCGACCGCCGCGTGCCCCGCTCCCGCTGTCGACGCGTCGGCCCTGCTCGAGCGGATCGACGGGCTCGGCCGCGACCTGGAGCTGCACGCGTCGCTCCGCGAGGGGTCCTTCGCCCTCGACTCCTTCGAGGACGTCTCCGGCGGGCTGCCCGCGCTGCTCCCGATCGTCCGGGCGGCGGAGGACCTGCGGGACGCTGCGGGCGCGGAGCGGGGCGCCCCGGTCGAGATCTCCGGCCCGTGGGCCGCGATCACCGTCGGTCCCGGCGAGCAGGAGCGGATTGCCGCGCTGCTCACGACCCTCGTCGGGGAGCACGGCGTCACCGCCTACTGGGCGACTGAGGACGGCCTGCGGATCGTCGCGCCCGACGGCGGGCACGCCGCGATCGAGGCCGCCGTGCGCGGCTCCGGGCTGCCGGTGGCCGACCGGCCCCTGCGCTTCGAGGCCGACGAGCCCTGACGCCGGGCGGCCGTCATGCGCGCCAGGCCGCCAGCTCCTCCGGGGTCGCCAGAACGCGGTGGGTCGGCGAGAGCTCGTGGACGCTCCCGGCCGAGTAGTCGATCCCGAGCGCGACCGGGTCGTACGGCTCGGAGGGGGCGCGGCGGCGCATCGCGCGCGGGTCCGCCGAGAGCACGGCGCGCAGCAGCGAGCGGGTGTAGGGGTGCACGGGGCCGGAGAAGATCTCGGCGGTCGTGCCCGTCTCGACCAGGTGGCCCTTGTGCATGACGCCGATCCGGTCGGAGATGTACTTCACCATCGCGAGGTCGTGGGCGATGAAGAGGTACGCGGTGCCGAGCTCCTCCTGGAGCGCGCGCATCAGGTTCACGACCTGCGCCTGGATCGAGACGTCGAGCGCCGAGACGCACTCGTCCGCGATCACGAGGTCGGGCTGCATCACGAGCGCGCGGGCGATGCCGATGCGCTGCCGCTGGCCGCCCGAGAACTGATGCGGGTAGCGGTCGGCGTGGGAGCGGTCGAGGCCGACCTTCTCGAGGATCGCGTAGACCTTCTCGTCGCGCTCGGCCGCCGAGGAGTACCGGCGCTGAGTGGTGAGTCCCTGCGCGACGATGTCGAAGACGGTCTTGCGCGGATTGAGGCTCGACATCGGGTTCTGGAAGATCATCTGGATGCTGGAGCGCAGGTGATCGCGCTGGGCGGCGTCGAGCCGGCCGCTGATCGTGCGGCCCGCGAGCACGACCTGGCCGTCGGTCGGGTCGATCAACCGGATGATCGAGCGGCCGATCGTGGACTTGCCGCTGCCGGACTCGCCGACCAGCCCGAAGGTCTCGCCGCGCCGGATCTCGAAGTCGACGCCGCCGATCGCGGTCACGTGGTGCCGCCGGCCCAGCCGGAACACCTGAGTGAGGCCGCGCACCGAGAGCAGGGCGGGCGCGGAGTCGGGTGTCGGAGCGAGTGCGGTCACGGGGTCGGTCCTTCACTGGGGGCGAGCATGGCGTCGATCTTGGCGCGCAGCGGCGCCGGCATCTCGACCGGGGGAGCGGAGGGGTGGCAGAGCCACGAGGCGACCCGGTGCCCGCCGCCGACGTCGAAGAGGGGCGGCTCCTCGACGAAGTCGATCTCGAGCGCGAACGGGTTCCTCGGAGCGAAGGGGTCGCCCGGCGCGCGGTTCACCAGGCTCGCCGGGCTGCCGGGGATGGCGAACAGCTCGGGGGAGTCGGTGGTCAGGTCCGGCATCGCGGAGAGCAGGCCCCAGGTGTAGGGGTGCCGCGGGTCGTAGAAGACCTGCTCGGCGGTGCCCTGCTCGATGATCCGTCCGGCGTACATCACGCTGACGTGGTCGGCGACGGTCGCGACGACGCCGAGGTCGTGGGTGATGAAGATCACCGAGAGCCCGCGGTCCGCCTGCAGGCGCTTCAGCAGCTCGAGGATCCGCAGCTGGATCGTCACGTCGAGCGCGGTCGTCGGCTCGTCGCAGATCAGCAC
Organism: Rathayibacter sp. AY1A3; assembly: GCF_002930975.1. NCBI lineage: Bacteria > Bacillati > Actinomycetota > Actinomycetes > Micrococcales > Microbacteriaceae > Rathayibacter > Rathayibacter sp. AY1A3. The sequence goes on from NZ_PSTO01000009.1 coordinate 11,087, forward strand.
GTCCGGGTTGCACGACAGCGCGATGGCGATGTTGACCCGCTGGCACATGCCTCCGGAGAGCTGGTGGGGGTACTGCTTGAACCGCCGCTCCGGATCGTCGATGCCGACCTCGCCGAGCAGCTCCACGGCACGGGCGCGCGCCTCGCGACGGCCGAGCCCGAAGTGCTCCTGGATGCCCTCCATCACCTGCTTGCCGACCGACATCGTCGGGTCGAGGCAGGTCAGGGCGTCCTGGAACACCATCGCGATCCGGCGCCCGCAGATCTCGCGGCGGATCGCCGACTCGGGCATCGCCGCGATGTCCTTCGTGGTCACCGTGCCGTCGTCGCTCCGGTGCGAGAACTCGATGCTGCCCGCGGTGATCCGCTGGTTGCGGGCCATCAGGCCGAGGATCGCGCGCGCCGTGACCGACTTGCCGCTGCCGGACTCGCCGACGATCGCGACCACCTCGCCCTCGTGCAGGTCGAAGCCCAGTCCGCGGATCGCCTCGACGCTGCCGCCCTCGTTGTCGAACGAGATCGCCAGATCGCGCACCGACAGGAGGACCCTGCCGCGCTCCGGTCCGGCCGTGTCCTGACGGGTCGTGCCCGTGCTGCTCTCGGTCATGTCAGTGGCCTCTCGAGTGGGACAGTCGCGGATCGGTGGCCTCTTTCAACCCGTCGGCGACGAGCGTGAACGCCACCATGAGCAGGCCCAGCACGACCACGGGGACGATCACGAGGAACGGATAGGAGAGGAACGACTTGTAGCCGACGCTGACGAGCGAGCCGAGCGAGGCCATCGGCGCCTGGACGCCCAGGCCCACGAACGACAGGTACGACTCGGTGAAGATCGCCGACGGGATCGAGAACATGCTCATCGTCACGATCGGGCCGATGATGTTCGGGAGGATCTCGACGAACACGATCCGGCTGTCCCGCGCTCCGAGGGTGCGCGAGGCGAGCACGTACTCCTCCGTCTTCTGGCGCAGCGCCTGCGCGCGGCTGACGCGGCTCATCGCGAGCCAGTTGCTCAGCAGGAGGCCGAAGACGATGGCGCCGATGCCCGGCCCGACGGCGACCACGAAGAGCGTCACGATCACCAGCTGCGGGATGCCGGAGAGCACCTCGACCACGCGCTGCATCGCCGAGTCGGTGCGACCGCCGAAGTAGCCCGAGACCAGGCCGTAGGTCATGCCGATGACCACGTCGATCGCGAAGGCGATCACGGCGATCAGGAGCGAGACGCGGGTGCCGCTCCAGACCCGCGACCACACGTCGCGGCCCAGCTCGTCGGTGCCGAAGAGGAAGTAGGTGCCGGGCGGCAGGCCCGCCGCGGCGTACGCGTCCTGGCCGTCGCGGGTGCCGTCGAGGATCCCGAGGCCCTCGAGCAGCGGCACGCGCGGCGGGAGGAAGCGCGAGCCGACGTCCGCTCCTCCTCCGGCTGCGGGGAAGAAGGGGACCACCAGGCTCAGCACGACGATGACCACCAGCAGCACCAGGCCGACCATCGCCGGCCAGTTGCCGCGGAAGCGCCGGGCGATGTCGCGGCCGCCGCCGCGGATGATGCGGGTGGAGGTGGTCGGCGGCCCGGCGGGCCGGTCGCCCGGCGAGACGAGGCGCAGGCCCTCGGGCGGGACGCCGGCGTCGAGGCCGGCCGTGGGGGAGACGCGGTCGCTCATGCTGCCTGTCCTGCCAGTCGGATGCGGGGGTCGATCAGTCCGTAGAGCACGTCGACGAGCAGCATCACGAGGATGTAGATGATGCTGTAGACGAGGCTGATCGCGATGACGATGTTGTAGTCGACGTTCTGGATCGCCGTGAGCAGCAGCTGGCCCAGGCCCGGCGCTCCGAAGATCTGCTCGATGACGACGGAGCCGGTGATCAGGCCGATCAGCAGCGGCGAGAGCACCGTGATGATCGAGACCAGGGTGTTGCGCAGCGCGTGCCGGCCGATCACCTTGGAGGGGCCGATGCCCTTCGCCTTCGCCAGGAGGATGTAGTCGCTCTCGAGGCAGTCGAGCATCTCGGAGCGGGCGTAGCGGGCGGTCACCGCCATCACGTAGGCGGCGAGCGAGATCGTCGGCAGCACGCTCGAGGTGAAGGGGTCCGACTCGGAGTACCGGATCGGCAGCAGCTTCCACTCGAAGCCGACGAAGTAGACCAGCAGCAGCGCGATGACGAACGACGGGACGCTGAAGGCGATCACCGAGACGAACGTCGAGAGGTTGTCGAACCAGCCGCGCGGGCGGATCGCCGAGACGATGCCGATCAGCAGGCCCAGCACCACGCCGAGGACGAGGGCCTGCAGGCCGATGCGGATCGTGACGGGCAGGCGGCTGCCGAGCATCTCCGAGACGGGGAAGTCCGGGATGAGGTTGTACGAGATGCCGAAGTCGCCGCGGGCGAGGTTCACCAGGTAGGTGCCCAGCCGCAGCAGCACCGGCTCGTCGAGCCCGTACTTCTGCGTGAGGAGCGCCTTCTGCACCGCGTCGAGCTTCTCGCTGTTGAAGGGCGAGCCCGGGAGCAGCTGCAGCAGCGCGAACATCACGATCGCGATCGCGATGATCGTGAAGACCGAGGTGAGCAGCCGGGTGGCGACGTACTTCGTCACCGGCTCGACCCCTCGGCGAGCACGGCGCGCTCGCCGTCCTCGGGGATGCCGGCCCAGGAGCGGGCGTGGAACTGGGTCAGCCCCACGCGCACCAGGGCGCGGCGGGCGAGGGAGTCGATGATCTCCTCCACCGAGGCGGGCCGCGTGTAGAAGGCGGGGACCGGCGGCGCGATGATGCCGCCCGAGCGGGCCACCGCGTCCATCGCGGCGAGGTGGCCGCGGTGCAGCGGCGACTCCCGCACCATCAGGAGCGTCGGCACGCCCTCCTTGAGGCAGACGTCGGCCGCCCGCGTGATCAGGTTGTCGGCGAGGCCGTAGGCGATGCCGCTCAGGGTCTTGATCGTGCAGGGCGCGATCACCATCGCCGTGGCGGGCGTGGACCCCGACGCGATGGAGGCGCCGATGTGCGCGGGCCGGTGGGCCGTGTCGGCGAGCGCCTCCACCTGCTTCTGGGTGAGGCCGCACTCCTGGCCGAGCGTCATCGCGCCCGCCTTCGAGACGATGACGTCGCTGCGCAGCCCCGGATCCATCCGCAGCAGCTCGAGGATGCGGACCCCGATCCCGACTCCGGAGGCGCCGGTGATGGCGACGATCACGCGGCCGGGGGGCTCCTGGCGGGTGCGGTTCATGCGAGGCCTTCCTTGTCGAGGGTGAGCACGGACTGCGCGAGCGCGTGCACGCCCACCGCGATGTCCGTGATCCCGGTGTACTCCTCCGGGCAGTGGCTGCGGCCGTCCTGCGAGGGGATGAAGATCATGCCGATGGGTCCCAGTCTCGCCATCTGCACCCCGTCGTGCCCGGCTCCGCTGTAGAGGCGGGCGGCGGGGTGGCCGAGGCGCTCGATGGAGCGGCCGATGCCGTCCGCGAGGCGGGGGTCGATGGCCGTCGGGCGCTCCCAGGGCAGCCACGTCACCTCGTGGCCGAGGCCGCGCGCCGCCGCCTCGAAGGCCGCGGCCTCCGCGATCTGCTCGCGGGCGAGGGTGAACCAGCCGGGGTCGGGGCTGCGGAACTCCGCGGTGACCAGGGCGCTCTCGGTGACGACGCTGGTCGCCTCCGGGGTGAAGGAGACGGAGCCGACGGTGCCGACCGCCTCCGCGGCCCGGGAGGCGATGCGCTCGACCGCGAGGACCACGCCGGCCGCGGCGCAGCCGGCGTCGTGCCGCAGCGCCATCGGCATGGTGCCCGCGTGGTCGCGGCGGCCCGAGAAGAGGGTGCGGAACCGCGAGATGCCCGCGATCGAGGTGACGACTCCGAGCGGCAGCCCCTCGCGCTCGAGGACCGGGCCCTGCTCGATGTGCAGCTCGAGGAAGCCGAGCACTTCGTCGGGGCTCCAGCGGGTGCCCGAGAGCGGGTCGGACCAGCCGGCGGCTTCGAGGGCGGCGCCGAGGGTGCGCCCGGTGTCGTCGGTCGCCGAGAGGTGCTCGCCCGTGAGGGAGCCGGCCAGCGCGCGGCTGCCCAGGCAGGAGAGCTCGAAGCGGTTGGCCTCCTCGTTGTAGAAGTCGACGACGCGCAGGTCGTGGTGGAGCCGGATCCCCGACTCCTGCAGCAGGCGCGCCACCTCGATCGCGCCCAGCACGCCGACGACGCCGTCGTAGCGCCCGCCGCCGTCCACCGTGTCCGTGTGCGAGCCGATCACGATCGCGCGGCGGGCGGCTCCCGTGCCGGCGAGGGTGCCGATCACGTTGCCGATCCCGTCGATCCGGACCTCCAGGCCCGCGGAGCGCATCCGCTCGGCGACCCAGTGCCGGGAGTCGGTGTCGACCTCGGTCATCGCCACGCGGCTCCAGCCGGGGCGCGAGGAGTCGACGAGGCCGGCGATCTCGTCGAGGTCGAGGGCCAGCCGCCCGGTGTCGGGGAAGCGCACGTCGGGGGTCATCGCGGGTCCTCCCCGTCGTCGGCCAGGGAGCCGTGCACGACGACGGCGGGGCGGAGGGCGACTCCGTCGGCGACGAGGGCGTCGCGCACGCGGCGGAGGACGTCCCCGGGCGGGACGGCCAGCTCGGCGCCGAGGGCGCGGTCGCCCTCCTTGCGGGTCGCGTCCATCCCGACCTTCGTCACGGTGCCTCCGACCTGCATCGGCACGTTGCGGTCGGTGGCGACCCCGTCGACCAGCATCAGGTCGCGGTCCCACCGCATCCGGCTCGTCCGGGCCCAGTGCACGTGCTCCATGTCCCAGGCGTCAACGTCGGAGTCGACGACGGTGACCTGCTTGACCATGCTGACGGCCGCGAACGCGCCGAACATCACGCGCTTGGCGGTGCCCGGACGGCCGTTCGCGATCGCGACCACCACGTCGACCCGGCCGCCGCCGGAGTGCGTGACCGCCACGTCGACGATGTCGCAGCCGACGTTCCGCAGCGCGTGCCGGATGCCGGCGGCGATGGGCAGCGCCGCGATGTAGCTGTGCTCCGAGGAGAGGCCGGGCAGGATCACCTGGACCTCGGGGGACTCGCGGCGGGTCACGGCGGTGACCTCGAGGGTGATCCCGTCGCCGTAGTCCTCGTACATGCCGTGGTACTCGTTCACGAGGCCCTCGTGCACCGGCCGGTCGGCGTGCAGGATCCCCTCGATCACGATCTCCGCGTCGGCGGGGACGAGCACGTCGCTCGTCGTTGCCCGCGCGACCCGCACCTCCTCGCCGAGCAGGTGCGCGGCGTGCTCCAGCTCGTCGTCGCCCAGGGCGAGGTAGCAGCAGGCGGCGAGCTGCACGGCCGGGTGCGCGCCGAGGACCACGGCGACGGGGAGCCCGCCGACGGCCGCGGCCGAGCGCGAGAGCGCGGTGAGGTGGTGGTTGGGCGCGATCCCGACGAAGCCGGTGGTCGCGTCGAGCGGCTTGATCCGCGCGTAGGAGGCGTTGCGGTGCCCGGTCACCGGGTCGAACGCCACGATGAGCCCGGCGGTGAGGTAGCCGCCGGAGTCCTTCTCGAACCAGACCGGAGCGACGACCTCCTCCCACACGGACGCGGCGGGCAGGCGCACGGCCTGCACCGGAGCGTCCACGACCACGCGCACCGGGGTGCGGTCGGCGACCGCGGCGGTGAGCCGGTCGAGCAGCTCGTCGACGCGGCAGCCGACGGCGCGGGCGATCCGCTCGCGGCTGGAGAGCACGTTGCCGACGACCGGGTGGGCCGAGCCGGCGACCGAGGTCAGGCGCACGGCCGGGCCGCGGTCCAGCAGCGCGAGCACGCTCGCCAGCTCGAAGCGGGCGTCGACGGTGCGCTCGACGGTGACGAGCTCGTCGGCGGGCAGCGCGTCGACGAAGGCGCGGAGGGACTGCTCGCCCATCAGGCGGCCCTCGCGACGAAGCGTCCGTCGCCCGGCTCCGCGAGCAGGCCCCCGGCCCGGCTGAAGACGGGGGTGCCGCGGACGACGGTGGTCTCGAGGCGGCCGGGGAAGGACATCCCGGCGTAGGGGCTCCAGGTGGCGGTCGAGAGCATCGGGGTGTCGTCGATCACGGTCGTGCCGGAGGGGTCGACGACGGCGAAGTCCGCGTCCAGGCCCATCTCGATCGCGCCCTTGCGGTGCCCGAGGCCGAACGCGCGGGCGGGGTTCGTCGCGAGGACCTCGGCGGCGCGCAGCAGCGAGAGGCGGCCGCCGAGGTAGCCGGCGCCGATCACGATCGGCAGCAGGGTCTGCACGCCGGGCGCTCCGGAGGCGTTGTCGAAGATCACGTCGGCGCTCTTCTTCGCCAGCGGCCACGGCGCGTGGTCGGAGGTCACCAGGCCGATCCGGCCGTCGGCGAGCGCCTCCCACATCCCGCGGGCGTGCTCGGCGGTGCGCAGCGGCGGGTTGATCTTGCCGAGGGCGCCGAGCCGCTCCATGTCGTCCTCGGTGAGGACGAGGTAGTGCGGGCAGGTCTCCAGCGTCGCGTCGAGCCCGCGGGCGGCGCTCGCCGTCACGAGCTCGACGGTGCCGGGGAGGCTCGCGTGGAAGATGTGGAAGGGCACACCGGCCGCCGAGGCGAGCTCGAGCCCGAGCGCCACCGAGGAGGTCTCGGACACGGGCGGGCGGCTGCGGACGTGGTCGAGGGGGGCGGTGCGGCCCGCGGCTTTTGCCGCCGCGACGAGCGCGCCGATGATCTCGCCGTCCTCCGCGTGCACGCCGACGCGGACGCCGCGCTCGGCCATGATCGCGAAGGCCTCGAGCAGCTGGTCGGAGGGGATGCGGGGGAAGCGGATCGGGTCGGTCTCGAACAGCGAGACCTTGAATCCGCAGACGCCCTCGTCGATCATCCCGGCCACGTCCCGCGCGCCGTCCCCGGGGCGGACCGTGCCGTGCAGGGCGACGTCGACGACGGCCTCGCGCTCGAGGCGCTCGCGCTTGGCGACGACGGCGGCGGCCGTGTTCACCGGGCTGCCCGCGTCGTAGGGCATGTCGAGGATCGTGGTCACCCCGCCCGCGGCGGCGGCCGAGGTCGCGCCGGTGAACGTCTCGGCCGGCTCCGAGAAGGCGTGGACGTGCGCGTCGACCGCGCCGGGCAGGACGAGCATCCCCGCGCCGCCGATCACGACCGAGGCCTCCGTGAGGGCGCGCGCCGCTTCGCGTCCGCCGAGCACGGCGGCGATGCGGCCGTCCTCGACGACCACCGCCCCGTCCTCGATCACGGCGCCCGGCGTGACGACGCGGCCGTGGACGACCGTCCCGCCCGCGGTCACCGCACGGCTCCGATGCGCGCCTCGACGGCGGTGAGGACGGTGCCGAGCACGACCATCGCCTGCGCGTTGATCATCTGCTCCGACTGGTAGATGTCCTCGCGGGTCATCGGCACGATCGAGCGGACCGCCTCGTAGGCGGCCGTGCTGCCCTCGCCGAGCGCCCGGTCCTCCAGGTGCGGCGACGCGAGGTCGATGCCCTGGGTGGCGAGGATGAACTCCACTCCGAGGATCACCTGCGTGTTGTGGATGATGCTGCGCGCCTTCCGCGAGGAGAAGGTGCACATCGAGACGTGGTCCTCCTGGTTCGCCTTCGTCGGGATCGAGTCGACGACGGAGGGGAAGCACAGCACCTTGTTCTCGGAGGCGATGGCGGCCGCCGCGCAGTGCACGATCGAGAAGCCCGTGTTGAGGCCGAGCTGGCCGCCGACGAGGTTGAGCGGCAGGCCGTAGCTGAGGTTGGGGTCGGTGAGGCGGAACGAGCGGCGCTCCGAGATGGCGCCGATCTCGGCGACCGCGATCGCGATGAGGTCGGCCGCGACGCCGATCGGCTCGCCGTGGAAGTTGCCGCCGGAGAGGACGTCGTAGCCGCCCTCGCCGTCCGGGAGCACCAGCGGGTTGTCGGTCGCGGCGTTGGCCTCGCGCACCAGCAGCGTCTGCGCGAACAGGAGCGACTCGCGGGTCGTGCCGTGCACCTGCGGCGCGCAGCGCAGCGAGTAGGCGTCCTGCACGCGCGGCTTGTAGACGCCGCCGACGCGCTGCTCGTCCGGGAGGCGGAGGCGGCGCGCCTCCTCGACGGTGCGCTCACTGCCCGCGGTGAGGGCGCGGACGTTCGCGGCCACGTCGACCTGGCCGGGGGCGTTGCGGGCGAGGTGGATGCGCTCGTCGAACGCGTCGAGCTCGCCGCGGATCGCCTCGAGCGAGAGCGAGAGGGCCACGTCCGCCTGGCGGGTGAGGCTCCACGCGTCGTGCAGGGCGAGGCAGGCGGTGGCGAGCGAGATGGTGGAGCCGTTGATCAGGGCGAGGACGTCCTTGGGCTTGAGCTCGAACTCGGTGGCGAGTCCGGCCGCAGTGAGTGCCTCGACGGCGGGCATCCGCACGCCGCGGTGGTAGGCCTCGGCCTTCTCGTGGCCGACCATCACGCTGACCATGTGCGCGAGGGGGGCGAGGTCGCCCGAGGCGCCGACCGAGCCCTGGCCCGGGATGACCGGGAGGACGTCGGCGTTGAGCATCGCGATCAGGCGGTCGATGCACTCGATCCGCACGCCCGACATGCCCTTGGCGATCGCGTTGGTGCGCAGCAGCAGCAGCGCGCGGGTCTCGTCGAGGGGGAGCGGCTCGCCGACTCCGGCGGAGTGGGAGTTGATGACCAGGCGCTGGAAGCGGGCCTGGTCCTCGGCGGGGACGCGGACGTCCATCAGCCGGCCGAGCCCGGTGTTGATGCCGTAGATGGCGGGGGCGTCGGGGGCGAGGAAGTGCTCGTCGACGTAGGCGCGGGCCTCGTTCGTGACCCGGCGGGCCTCGTCGCTGAGGACGACCTCGGGGAACGTGCCGTCCGAGAGCCCGCGGGCGACGAGCGCGATGTCCTCGATCGTGAGCGTGAAGCCGTCGATCTCGACGAAGTCGGGCTGAGAGGAGCCGATCGTGGCGGTTCCGCTCGTCTGTGCCAGTTCAGTCATGGGAGTGAGTCTCTTTCGTTGATCCGGCTTCGGAGCCTCGGTCGTTCGGTGGTAGTGGCTTAAGTCTGCATAGAACGCGGGCGAGCGGCAAGTCAGCCGAACAGAAGCGCCGATGCGACGCTGCTGCCGAAGCGGATTCGGCTGCGTGCGGCAGTGAGGGCTCTCGGCCGAACGATGTTCGGCGCCGCGCCCCTCGCGCCCCGCGTACGACGAAGGGCCGCCCGCCGCGCTCGAGGCGCGGGCGGACGGCCCTGCAGAGGTGCGGTCGCGCTCAGCCGGCCGGGGCCGCGTGCACGGTCCGAGGGTCGTTGAACGACTGGGTGCGGCCCGAGAACTCCGACTCGAGGTCGAGCAGCTCCTGCGCGGCGAAGAACGCCATGCCGCTGTGGCCCGGGTACTCCTCCGGCATCAGCTCGTTCGAGTAGGTGTTGCCCATCTCGGCGAGGTTCGCCCGGCCGGCCTCGATCATCCCGGCCATGGACGCCTTCATCGTGAAGTGCATCGTGACCAGCTGGAAGCCCAGCTCCGCCAGCTGCGCGAACGACATCTGCTCGAGGCCGCGCTTGGCGTTGATGTCGGCGAACATCTTCAGCCCCGGCACCCGGCGGGCCACCTCGGCGGCGTCCGCGAGGGTCGTGACGTTGACCACGACCGTCGCGTGCGCTCCGAGGGCGACGCAGTCGATCATCCGCTGGATGCCCTCCTCCAGGTTCGCGCTGCCGTAGTTGCTGCGCGCGATCACCATGCAGTCGGTGCCCTCGACGGCGCGGACGGCGGCCCGCACCTTCGCGTAGTACTCCTCGCGGGGGATCATGTTGTCGGCCGAGACGTCCCGGGCGTAGCCGGGCTCGAACTCGTCCTCCATCAGCACCGCCATCGCGCCGGCCTTGGCCACCCGCCTGCAGGTCTCGTACACCTGCAGGGGACTCGCGCCGAAGCCGTCCTCGATGTCGACCGCGAGCGGCAGCGGCGACATGTCGACGATCCGCTCCACCGCCCAGAGGAGCTCCTCCAGCGAGAGCAGTCCCAGGTCGGGGATGCCCTTCATCGACATCGACACCTCCGATCCGCTCAGCAGCATCGCCTCGAAGCCGGCCAGCTCGACCGCTCGGGCGGAGGAGCAGTCGAAGACGCAGGGGGCCAGGACGCTCCCGGACTCCATCAGCTCGCGCAGGGTCCTCGTCGCGGTCATCGTGCCGTCTCCTCTCGGGGGGTGGTCCGCATCAGTCGTCCTTCGTGACGAGGCGGTAGTTCCAGGTCAGGCTCACGTTGCGGACCTCCATGCCCTGCACGGCGGGGTTGATCAGCATCGCGATGCCGTTCTGCACGGTCGGGATCACCGCCACGTCGCCCATCAGGATGTCCTCCGCGTCGTGCAGGCTCTGCCAGCGCGCCTCCGGCTGGGAGAGCATGTCGGCGGTGCGGGCCGCGGCGATGATCGAGTCGTACTCCGGGTTCGCATAGCCGCCGAAGTCGCGGGCGGAGGTGGAGGACAGCAGCTCCAGGAACGCCATCGGATCCTTGTAGTCGGGGCCCCAGCGGAAGAGGTAGAGGTCGAAGTCGCCGGCCGTGGCCTGCTCGTTCGCCGTCGCCTTGGGCTGGCTGGTGAGCTCGATGCTCAGACCGGGCAGGTTCGCCTCCCACTGCGAGGCGACGTACTCGGCCTGCGCGATCGAGGCCTCGTCGTCCCAGTACGAGAGCGTGAGGCTCACGGAGTCGGTGCCCAGGGCGGCGAGGCCCTTCGTCCAGGCGGCCTGCGCCGCGTCGAGGTCGTAGGCGAGGTAGCTGCCGCCCGTGTCGCGGAACTGCTTCCCGTCGGGTCCGACCGCCAGGTTCTGACCGACGAAGTAGTCGGCCGGCTGGGCGCCGTTCTTCAGCACCTCGTCGGCGAGCGCCTCCTTGTCGAAGGAGGTGGCCAGCGCGGTGCGGATGTCCTCGTTCGCGAGCGCCGGGTTCTGGAGGTTGGGGTAGAAGTACCACATGTGCACCTCGAGCGCCGTGGTCAGCTCGGGGGAGTCGGTGTAGCGGTCGATCAGGCTTCCGGAGATCTCGGTGAAGTCGAGGTCGCCGCTCTCCTGGAGGAGCGCCGCGGTCTGCGAGTCCTTCACGACCTGCCACTTGATCGCGTCCAGGTCGATGCCGGAGGCGTTCCAGTAGTCGGCGTTCCTGGCGACCGAGAAGTTGTTCGCGAAGTCCCACGAGTCCCAGACGAAGGGCCCGTTGTAGATCGTCGTCTCGGGGGTCTGGCCGTAGGTGTCGCCCACGCTCTCCAGGTAGGCCTGGTTCACCGGCAGGAACGCCGGCCGCACCAGCAGTGCCTGGAAGTAGGGCACGTCCGCGGCGAGCTGCACCTGCAGGGTCTTGTCGTCCAGCGCCGTGACGCCGAGCTGGGTGTAGTCCATCCCCTCGTTGACGATCTCGTTCGCGTTCTTGATGCCGGCGGCGACCGCCTCGTTGCTGTTCGGGGCCGCGGTGGCCGGGTTCACCAGGCGCTTCCACGAGTACTCGAAGTCCTGCGCGGTGACCGGCGTCCCGTTGCTCCACGACGCGTCGCGGATCGTGAAGGTGTAGGTCAGGCCGTCGTCGGACTTCTCGACGCTCTCGGCCATCAGCGGGTCGATCTGGCCGTCGGCGTCGAGCGTGTAGAGGCCGTCGAAGACGGCGGTGAGCACCTCGTTCGACATGCCGTCGTTCACCTTGTGCGGATCGACGGCCTGCAGGGGGAGCAGCTTGCCGACGGTGAGGACGTGGGAGGACGTGCCGGCCTGGCTCGACGACGTCGAGTCGGTGCCGCAGGCGGACAGCAGGCCGACGGCCGCGGTCATCGCGACCGCCGCCATCAGGAGCTTCGGGAGCCGTTTCATGGGAGGAGGTACCCCTTCGTGTGTGGTGCATCGGGAGACTCGGGGGAGTCGGGAGGGTGCGGCGTCATCGAGGGGACTGGCGCATGCGTTCGGTGATCTCGCAGAAAGTCTGCACGTCGATGCCCGTTGAGGCAAACGGTCTGTATCCTGTACAGCGATTCCCACTCTGGCCGCACAGAAGCGGCTCACGCCCGCGAAAGGTGTCTCCCTTGCCGAACATAATTAGGCCGGTCCGGCTCGACGAGGTCGACCGCGCGATCATCAACGTCCTGGTGCAGGACGGGCGCATCCCGAACAAGGAGCTGGCCGACCGGATCGGCCTCGCGCCCTCCTCCTCGCTGGCCCGGGTGCGGGCGCTGATCGAGAGCGGAGTCATCTCGGGCTTCCACGCCGAGGTCGACGCGCGCCTGCTCGGCAAGGGCATCCGCGCGATCCTCCGCGTACAGCTGCGCGAGCACTCGCGGGCCGAGAACGCCCGCTTCGCCGAGGCGATGTCGAAGCTGCCCCAGGTGGTGAACCTGTGGCTGGTCGCGGGCGAGGACGACTACCTGATCGAGGTGGTCGCCGCGAGCCCCGACGAGCTGAGCGACTTCGTCCTCGACTGCGTCACCTCCGATCCGGTGGTCGCCGACACCTACACGACCCTGGTGTTCTCCCGCTGGCGCGGCGTCGGGCCGATCCCCACCGACGACGACGCGTGAGCGCCGAGCGCCTCCGCCGGCTCCTCGAGGGCGAGGTGCTGCTCGACACGCACAACGACCTGCTCTGCGGGCTGCGGCGCTACGAGGGGTACCGAGTCGAGGGCTTCGACCGGCCCCGCCCGGAGTTCCACACCGACCTGCCGCGGCTGCGCGCGGGAGGCGTCTCGGCGCAGGTCTGGTCGGTCTTCGTCTCGGCGCTGCAGAGCGAGGGCGACGCGGTGGCCGCGACGCTGGAGCAGATCGACGCCGCGTACCGGTTCGCCGCCGCCCACCCGCGCGACCTGCGCATCGTGACCACGGTGCGGGAGGCGGAGCAGGCGGTCGCCTCCGGCCGGATCGCCTCCTTCCTCGGGATCGAGGGCGGCCACTCCGTCGCCTCCTCCCTCGGCGTGCTCCGGATGCTCGCCCGGCTGGGCGTGCGGACGATGACGCTCACGCACAACAGCTCCCTCGACTGGGCGGAGGCCGCCACCGGCACCCCGGTCGAGGGCGGGCTCACGGCGGACGGGGTGGCCGTCGTCCACGAGCTGAACCGGCTCGGCGTCGTCGTCGACCTCTCGCACACCTCCGAGCGCACCCAGCTCGCCGCGCTCGCCGCCACCTCCGCTCCCGTCCTCTACTCCCACTCCGGAGTCGCGGACGTCGCCGCGCATCCGCGCAACGTCTCCGCCCGGGCCCTCGCGGCGCTCGCCGCGAACGGAGGAGTGCTGCAGATCGCCTTCGTCGCGCAGTTCGTCTCGCGCGCCTTCGCCGACTGGTCGGCCGAGGCCGACGCCGCCCGCGCCGCGCTCGGGCTCACCACGTCGATGCCCTGGCCCCGCGCCCCCCGCCCCGCCGAGGCGCCCGAGGAGGCCGCGCGGGCGAACCGGGCCGCGTTCCCGGTGGCCGAGCCCGCCGCGCTCGCCGCCTTCGAGCAGTGGCGCCGCGCGCATCCGGCGCCGCTCGTCACCGTCGCGCAGGTCGCCGACCACGTCGACGCCGCCCGCGAGGCCGTCGGGTCCCGGCACGTGGGCCTCGGCAGCGACTTCGACGGCGTCGCCGACCTGCCCGAGGGGCTCGGCGACGTCTCGGGCTACCCGCGCCTGCTGGCCGAGCTGGCCGACCGCGGCTGGAGCGACGCGGAGCTGCTCGACCTCGCCGGACGCAACACCCTGCGCGTGCTCCGCGCGGCGGAGGAGGCCGCCGAGACCCCGGAGGACGCGCGCGCCTGAGCGCCTGCGAGGCCCGGATCCCGCCTCCTGGACCCGCGACCCAGGGAACGCTGGCAGGATGTACGGGACGGTCGGTGCGCGAGAGCGCCCCGCACGGACGGCACCGCCCGCTGAGAGCGGCCCCGCCGGCCCCGTCCCGCACACCTCCACCCGCTCCCGACAGCGCTCACAGCGCCGGAGCGACACATCACCGCGGCCCGACCGGGCGCGCGGTCGGACCCTGCGCCGCGCGCCCGCGTCCAGCCACTCCCTCCCGGAAGAACCGCATGAGAAACGCCAGAACCGCCAAGCCCGCTCGCCACCACCTCGAGCTCCCCAAGCCCAAGCCCCTCGAGAAGGGCGCCATGCGGATCACCCCGCTCGGCGGCCTCGGCGAGATCGGCCGCAACATGACCGTCTTCGAGCACAAGGGCAAGCTGCTCATCGTCGACTGCGGCGTCCTCTTCCCCGAGGAGAACCAGCCCGGCATCGACGTGATCCTCCCCGACTTCGCCGCGATCCGCTCGCGCCTGAAGGACATCGAGGCCATCGTCCTCACCCACGGCCACGAGGACCACATCGGCGGCGTGCCGTACCTCCTCAAGGAGCGCGGCGACATCCCGATCATCGCCTCGACCTTCACCCTCGCGCTGATCAGCGCGAAGCTGCAGGAGCACCGCATCACGCCGCGCACGCGCCCGGTGAAGGAGGGCGACCGGATCGACGCCGGCGTCTTCGACCTCGAGTTCCTCGCCGTGAACCACTCCATCCCGGACGGGCTCGCCGTCGCGATCCGCACCGAGGCCGGCCTCGTGCTGCACACGGGCGACTTCAAGATGGACCAGTTCCCGCTCGACGGGCGCACCACCGACCTCCCCGGCTTCGCGCGCCTCGGCGACGAGGGAGTCGACCTGTTCCTGGTCGACTCCACGAACGCCGACGTCCCCGGCTTCGCGATCTCGGAGGGCGACCTCGCCCCCGCGATCGACCAGGTGTTCCGCACCGCGCCGCGCCGCATCGTCGTGTCCAGCTTCGCGAGCCACGTGCACCGCATCCAGCAGGTCCTCGACGCCGCGCAGCGCCACGGCCGCAAGGTCGCCTTCGTCGGCCGCTCCATGGTCCGCAACATGGGCATCGCCGCCGACCTGGGCTACCTCAAGATCCCGGCCGGCCTCGTCGTCGACATGAAGGTGCTCGAGAAGCTCCCCGCGACCGAGATCGTGATGATCTGCACCGGTTCGCAGGGCGAGCCGATGGCGGCGCTCTCGCGCATGGCCAACAAGGACCACATCATCGACATCGGCCCCGGCGACACCGTGCTGCTGGCCAGCTCGCTGATCCCCGGCAACGAGAACGCGATCTACCGGATCATCAACGCCTTCACCCGCTGGGGCGCCACCGTCGTGCACAAGGGCAACGCCAAGGTGCACGTCTCGGGTCACGCCAGCGCGGGCGAGCTCGCCTACTGCTACAACATCCTGCGCCCCACCGCGGTGCTCCCCGTGCACGGCGAGTGGCGCCACCTCACCGCGAACGCGGCGATCGCGACCCGCACCGGGATCGACGAGAAGGACGTCTTCGTCATCGAGGACGGCGTCTCGATCGACCTGGTGAAGGGCCGCTCGCGCATCAGCGGGCGCATCCCGGCCGACCAGATCCTGGTCGACGGCACCACGATGGGCGTCGCCACCGAGGACGCGATGAACGACCGCATCGTCCTCGCCGAGGAGGGGGCCATCACGGTCCTCGCCATCGCGGACCTCGACCGCGGCACGCTCGGCGAGCCGGTCGAGTTCTTCACCCGCGGCTTCGTCGAGGAGCCGGGCTGGAAGGCCAACGCGAGCAAGGCGATCGACGACGCCGTCCTGCAGGCCGCGGGCAAGCCGGTCGAGCTCGAGGCCATGGAGGCGCTGATCACGCGCACCCTCGGCCGCTGGCTGACCCGCCGCCACCGCCGGAACCCGGTCATCACCACCATCGTCGTCGAGGAGTAGGCGCCTTCCACGCCGCCCTCCGCCTCCGCTACCCCCTGCCCCGCGAGGCGCGGGCGGAGCAGAGTGGGAGGGTCGGCAGGTCGCCGACGCGAAGGGAGAGCGCCATGAGCACCGACCGCACCACGGGTGAGGACACCGAGAAGACCGAGGACCTCCCCGACGGCACCGGGACGGACACCTCCTCCGGTGGCGGCGACACCGACACCGTCTCCGGCGGCGAGCCGGACGAGCCCGCCGAGTAGGGCCGTGAACGACGAAGGGCGGGACCGCGAGGTCCCGCCCTTCGTCGTTCCGCCGATCAGATCAGCGGGCCGTCGCTCTCACTCGAGCGGCGGGTGACCTGCTCGCCGCTGGCCGGGTCGACGGCCGAGCGCGTGGTCGAGACGGCCTGGCGGCGGCGCGTCAGCAGAACCAGCCCGAGGATCAGGCCGACCGCTCCGGCCGCCATGAGGATGTAGCCGACCAGCCTCAGGTCGATCCCGGACACCTGCACGTCCACCGCGAAGGCGAGGACCGCGCCGACGACGAGGAGGAAGATCCCTGCTCCGATGCTCATTGCGTGCTCCTTCTGACTGCCGCCGGAGCGCGCGCAGGAAGCGCGCAGGGGCACCGGCGATCGCCCCACGGTAGACCCCGGGACCGGCGGCCCCCAGGCCTTCCGGCGGGAGCCTCCGGGGGTGTAGGGCGGTGCCGGGTCAGCGGTCGGAGACGCGGAGCATCACGCGGGTGCGGTCGGCGCGGGTGACCAGGCCCTCGATCAGGAGGAACACGCGGTACTCGAGCCGGTACTTCGCCAGGAACACGCGGCCCAGGCGATCGACCTCGCCGGGGTCGGCGTCGATCTCCGCGGCGGCCTCGACCGGCACCGCGTAGTCGGAGACGCGGCCGCGGCGGTCGCAGGGGACGAGGGTCACCCGCGCGTCGTTGCGGAGGCGCTTCACCTTGCCGCTGCGGCGGGGAGTGGTGACGATCAGCTCGTCGCCGTCGCGGGCGATCCAGACCGGGGTCGAGACGGCGTCCCCGGACTTCCGGAACGTGGTGAGCGAGACGAAGCGCTCGTCGGCGAGAGCGGTGAGGTCCTGGGAGAGGGGCATGTCCGAAGTAGAGCGGCCGGGAGCGGTCACCGCAAGCCTCCGTGGCACCTCGATCCGCCCCCGTAGGGTGGAGTGATGACCGACGCGACGCCTCTGATCGGCCCGACCGAGGCGCCCGATCTGCACGTGATGACCTACAACATCCGCCGCCGGATGCCGCGCCTCACCTCCCGCGCCGTCGACCAGTGGGACCGGCGCCGCCCGCTCGTCCAGCGGGTGCTGGAGCAGGAGCGCCCCTCGATCCTCGCCGTGCAGGAGGCGCTGCCGGACCAGTCGGCCGCCGTGCACGAGGCGCTGGGCTCCTCCTTCGAGGCGATGGGCTTCGGCCGGGACGCGGACCGCGGCGGCGAGCGCGTGATGCTCTTCGTCGACCGCAGCCGCTACGCCGTCCGGCACTGGACCCAGATCGCCCTCTCGGACACCCCGGACGTCGCCGGCTCGCGCAGCTGGGGCAACCGCATCCCGCGCACCGCCGTGATCGCGGAGCTGACCGATCACGCGACCAGCCGCGAGCTCACCGTGGTCTCGACCCACTTCGACCACATCTCGCGGCGCTCGCGCCAGCGCTCCGCCGAGCTGATCGCCCGCCGCGTCCTCGAGCTCGGACGCCCCGCGATCGTGATGGGCGACACCAACACCGACGTCGACACCGTCCCCTACCGGACGATCCTCGACGAGGGCCGCCTCGCGGACGCGTGGGAGACGGCGGAGAAGCACCTCACCCACTCGTGGAGCACCTTCTCGAACTACCGCGCGCCGGCGCCGGGCAAGCGGATCGACTGGCTGCTCGTCAGCGAGGGCGCGTTCGAGGTGGTCTCCGCCGGGATCAACGCCGTCCGCTACGGGGGAGCGGCGCCCTCCGACCACGAGCCGGTCCAGGCCGTGCTGCGCTTCACGAAGCCGTGAGCGGCTCCGCCCTCGTCGAGACCTTCCTCGAGCCCCCGCGCACCCGCGGGGAGTGGACGGCCGACGGCATCCGCGCGATCGGGGCGGCGAGCATCGTGGCGGCCGCCATCGGGTGGGACCTGGTCGACGTGGCGGTGCTCGCGCTCGCGGCGATCGGGCTGGTGCTGCCGCGCTTCCTCGGCATCCGTCCGGCGCTCGACGCCCTCTTCGGGCTCGCGCTGCTCGTGGCGTCCTGGAGCAGCGTCCTCGGCCTCTACGAGGCCTGGCCGCAGTGGGACCTGGTCGTGCACTGCGTGCTCAACGGGCTGATCGCCGCGGTGGCCTACATCGTCGCCGCGCGGGCCGGAGTCGTGCCGGCCGTCGCGGGCGATCGCGGGCCGCTGCTCCCGGCGGTCGTGCTCTGCGCCTGCTTCGGGACGACGGCGGGCGTCCTGTGGGAGTGGGGCGAGTGGGCGGGGCACCGCTTCATCGACTCCTCGATCTTCGTCGGCTACGAGGACACGCTCGGCGACCTCGCCGCCGGCGCGCTGGGCTCGATCTTCGCCGGCGCGCTGATGCGCTTCTGGTCCGCGAAGTCCCGGGTGGTCGGACCGGACGCCTCGCGCGGCGTCGGAGGTGCGGCGTAGCCTGTCCCGCATGTGCGGCCGCTTCGCGATGGACTCCGAGACCGATGAGCTGATCCGCGAGTTCGTCGCCGCGGGCGGGCGCGCCGAGGACTGGGCGCCCGACTACAGCGTCGCTCCCACCGACGTCGCGCCGATCGTGCGCGAGCGGCTCCACGACGGCGAGCGGGAGCGCGAGCTCGAGCTCGCGTCCTGGGGCTTCACCCCGTCCTGGTCGAAGGGCAGGGGGCCCTCGCCGATCAACGCGCGCCTCGAGTCGGTCGCGACGAACGGCCTGTTCCGCGGGGCGTTCGCCAAGCAGCGCGCGATCGTGCCGATGCGCGGGTACTACGAGTGGGAGACCCGCGCCGACGGCAAGCAGCCCTGGTTCCTGCAGGGCGAGGAGCCGATCCTCGCCGCGGCCGGCCTCTACACGGCCCGCAAGGAGGGCGACGACTGGCGCGTCTCCTTCACGATCATCACCCGCGAGGCGCGCGACGCCTCCGGCGAGGTGCACGACCGGATGCCCGTGTTCCTCACGCCCGACGTGCGCGACGCCTGGCTCGACCCGGCTCCGCTCGCCTCCGCCGAGGAGATGCTCGCCACCCTCGACCGGGCGTCCGTCGCGATGGCCTCGACCGTCACGGCCCACCCGGTCGACCGCCGCGTGAACAACTCCCGCACCGTCGACCGCCGCGACCCGAACCTGCTGACGCCGGTCGCCTGACGCCGTTCGCTCGGTAGGCGCGGGACGATCCGCGCGATCTGCGGAACCCCCGGGCGAGGGCGGACGACGGGTGGTGGGTGAACCGGAGAGCACGGGAGGGGCGGAGCCGCGGCCCCGCCCCTCCCGGGCGTCCTACTTCGTGCCGGCGTGACCCGGGAACGGCTTGCCGTTCAGCGAGACCTCGTCGGGGTCGACCTCGACGTCGCCCACGTCGTCCGGGCCGCCCGTGCCGGGCACGGCCTTCACCTCGGCCGAGCCGGAGACCTCGGTGCGGCTCTCCGCCGGGTCCGAGTCCTGCTTGGCCTCGGTCTCGCGCTCGCTGCCGGGCGACTCCGAGATGTCCTTCTCGATGGTCTCGCTCTCGGAGGAGGTGGCGGGCGCCGCCCCGCCCGGCTTGCCGATGGTCGAGCCCTGGTCGTCCTGCTCCGTGCGGTCCTGGTCCATGTCGTCGCCTTTCGTCGGGACCTCCGACGCTACGTCGGGGCGCGCGCGGGGGCACCCGCTTGACAGCCCGGCCGGGGGAGGGCGGCGTGCAGGGTCGACGTACTACCCTGGGTCGACGGTCGCACCGGGGGGCGCGGCACACCCGCCGCCGACCGCGAGGAGGACCCGTGGCATCCCACCGGACAGGCGACACCCGCATCGTCGGGACGACGGTCGACGGCCGGTACACGATCGAGGAGCTCATCGGCCGCGGCGGCATGGCCACGGTCTACCGGGCGAGAGACGGCGTCCTCGGCCGCTCCGTCGCGCTGAAGATGTTCGCCCCCGGCATCGACGACGCCCAGGACCTGCAGCGCAAGGCGTCCGAGATCCGGCTGCTCGCGGCTCTCAACCACCCCGCCCTCGTCACCCTCTACGACGCGCACGACGGCGGCGACGACACCAACGGCCAGGCCTACATGGTGATGGAGCTCGCCGAGGGCCCGAGCCTGTCCGAGCGGCTCGCCGAGGGCCCGGTCGCGCCGAACGACGTCGCCTCGATGGCGGGCGACCTCGGCGAGGCCCTGCACACGGTCCACGCGGCCGGAGTCGTGCACCGAGACGTGAAGCCGTCGAACGTGCTGCTCGTCCCGAGCCCGCTGACCAGCCGCGAGTTCCGCCCGAAGCTGGCCGACTTCGGCATCGCCTCCCTCATCGACGCGACGCGGATCACCGCGCCAGGCACCCTCATCGGCACCGCCGCCTACCTCAGCCCCGAGCAGGCGCACGGCGACCCGGTCACCTCGGCGAGCGACATCTACTCCCTCGGCCTGGTGCTCCTGGAGTCGCTGACCGGGCGCCGGCCATTCACGGGCTCGGCGATCGAGGTCACGCTCGCCCGCCTGCTCCGCGACCCCGAGGTCTCCGAGTCGCTCGGCAGCGGCTGGACCTCGCTCCTGACCTCGATGACGCGGCGCGAGCCCGGCGAGCGTCCCGCCGCGCTGCAGGTGGCGGAGTCGGCACGCCGCCTGATCGATCCGCGGCGCGACTCCCCGCCGGCGGCCATCGTCGTCCCCGACGTCCCCGCCACCCGGGTGATGTCGACGGAGCCGCTCGCCGAGACCGAGCCGATCACGCGGACGGAGGCGCTCGACCCGACCCGCCGGCTCGCGGCCGACGCGTACCCGGCCACGGAGGCGATCGCTCCGACGCAGCGCTTCACCGCGACCGAGCGGATCGCGCCGGCACCGCAGACCGCTCCGGCGCCGCGCACGGCTCCGCTCCGCTCCGCGGCCGCCCCTCCGCAGCGCCGCGGCCCGAGCCCGTGGCTGATCGTGCTGGTGCTCGCGCTGGTCGCGGTCGCCGTCGGGCTCGCGATCATCCTGATCGACGGTCCCCAGTCGCCTCTGCCGCAGGTGGACGGCGAGCTGGGCGACCACCTCCGTCAGCTGCGCGAGAGCATCCGCTCGTGAGGGGCCTCCGACTGCGCGCCGCCGGCGCCGTGCTCGCCTCGGTCCTGCTGCTGAGCGGATGCTCCTCCGCGCCGCAGGGCATCGACGAGGGGACCGCCCAGACCCTCGACGACGCGGTGGTGGCCGTCGCCGAGAAGGCCTCGGCCGACGACTACCAGGGCGCTCTCACCGAGCTCGCCTCGCTGCAGTCGGCGCTCGACGCCGCGCTCGCCGAGGGCTCCGTCAGCTCCGACCGCGCAGCGACGGTGCAGGCGCAGGTCGACGTCGTCCGCGGCGACCTCGAGGCCCTGATCGCGGGAGCCCCGGAGCCGGCACCGGCCGAGACGACCGAACCGGCTCCCGAGGAGACGACCCCGGTCGAGGAGGAGCCGGAGGACACGCCGGCTCCGGTCGAGACCGAGGACGACCCCGCCCCCTCGCCCGAGGAGTCGGAGCCGGAGGAGACGCCGACCGAGCCGGAGGAGCCCGCGGAGGAGACCCCGGCCGCTCCCGGCGACGATGCTCCGGGGAACAGCGGCGACGCACCCGGGAACAGCGGCGGCGCACCCGGGAACAGCGGGAACGCTCCCGGCAACGGCAACGGCAACGGCAACGGCAACGGCATCGGCAACGCGGGCGGCAACGGCAGCGGTCCCGGCGCTCGCGGTGCGGCGACCGGCGTCGGCGCCCCCGCGGGCAGCGGTGCCGCACCCGGGGCCGCGAAGGGCCCCGGCGGCCGCTAGAGCGCTATTCCTGGGTCGAGAGCACGGCGAACGCGGCGTCGAGCTCGACGTCCACGTCCGTGCCGTCCTCGCGGGTGACCTCCACCTCGAAGGCGTGGTCGGCGTCGTCGCTGCGCTCGGCCTCGGTGACGGTCCCGGAGCCGACGGCGCCCAGCGCCGCCTCGCTCGCGCGGGCGAGGTCGTCGCCGGTGAGGTCGTCCGGGTCCACGGCGGCGGCGGTCGGGTCGCCGGCAGGCACGCCGTCGTCGTCGGAGCCGGCCTGGAGGGCGCGGTCGTCGGGGTCGACGGACAGGACGGCGAAGGAGTCGTCGAGGCGCACCTCGTACTCGAGGCCGGCGCGGTCGGTCAGGTCCAGCTCGTAGCCGGTGGCGCCGTCGTCGTCGCGCTCGGCCGAGGTGACGGTCCCGCCGCCGATCTCGGCGAGCGCGGCCTCGCTCGCGCGGTCCAGGTCGCTGCCGGTGAGGGAGTCGGATCCCTCGAAGCCGTCGGTCGCGGCGTAGGCGATGCCCGTCCCGGCTCCGATCAGCACGACCGCTCCGGCGATCCCGGCGATGATCTTCGTCTTCTTCTGCACGATGGCTCCGTCCCGGCGCCGCTCGTCGACGCCTCCAGCACTCTCGCGGTCGGGCGCTGAAGGAGGCCTGAAGCGCCCGCTCAGCGGACGAGCGGCACCCGCACCTCGACCCGGGCGCCGCCCAGCGCCGAGTCGCCGACGACGACCCGTCCGCCGTGGGCCCGCGCGATCCCGGCGACGATCGCCAGGCCGAGGCCCGACCCTCCGGCGTCGCGCGCCCGGCCCTCGTCGAGGCGGACGAAGCGCTCGAGCACCCGCTCGCGCTCCGCCGCCGGGATCCCCGGCCCGTCGTCGTCCACCGCGAGCACCGCCTCCGCTCCGTCGATCCGGGTCGAGAGCGCCAGCTGCGAGGAGCGGTGCCGCACCGCGTTGTCGACCAGGTTCCGCAGCGCCCGCGAGAGCAGGGCCTCGTCGGCCACCGCCTGCACGGGCGAGATCCCGCTCGCGTCGACCCGGGCTCCGGAGTCGCGCAGGCGCCGCACCTCGCCGAGGGCGAGATCGTCGAGGTCCACGGGAGCCGCCGCCACGGCCAGGCGCGCCTCGTCCGCCCGGGCGAGCAGCAGCAGGCCCTCGATCAGCCCGCCGAGCCGCACCGACTCCTCCGCGACCGTCCTCGCCAGCCGGGCGGAGTCGAGCCGGTCCGGGTGCGCGAGCGCCACCTCCGCGGTCTGGCGCAGCGCCGCGACGGGGGAGCGCAGCTCGTGCGAGGCGTCCGAGACGAAGCGCCGCTGCCGCTCCTGCCCGCTCTGCAGCCGATCGAGCATCCGGTTGAGGGTGTGCGCCAGCCGGTCGACCTCGTCGCCGGAGCCGGGAGCGGCGATCCGGCGGTCCAGGGCGGAGGAGGTGACCGCCTCGGCCTCCGCGCGCATCCGCTCCACGGGGCGCAGCGCCCGGCCGACGACGCCGGCGCACACCACCGCCACCAGCGCGATCAGCAGCGGGACGGCGACCGCGAGCAGCCCGATCGTCGTGGACACCGCCTCCTCGCGGCCCTCGTCGGGCACGCCGACCACGACGAGGGAGTCGTCGTCGAGCTCGCGGGCGGCGACCACCACCGGCCCCTCGTCGTCCACGTCGACCGTGACCGGGTCGTCGCTCTCGGCCAGCGCGAGCGGAGGGAGGTCCTCCGCGTCCTCGCCCGCGGCGGTCACCCGCCCGTCGACCACGAGCTGGACCAGTCCCTCCGAGCCGCGGACGGCCTCCGGGCCGCCCTGCTCGACCAGCGCCGCGACCCGCTCCGCCTCGGCGTCGGCGGCGGAGGCGGCGCTCGAGGCGAGCACGGAGGAGAGGACCAGGACGAAGAGCACGCTCCCGATGAGCGCGGCGGCGGCCACCACGGCGGTCGCGGCCGCGGTGATGCGGGTCCGCAGGCTCCGGCGGCTCACCCGGCCACCAGCGTGTAGCCCGCCCCGCGCCGGGTGCGGAGGGTGTCGCGGCCGAAGGGCCGGTCGATCTTGTTGCGCAGGGTGCGGACGTAGACCTCGACGATGTTCGGGTCGCCGTCGTAGTCGAAGTCCCAGACGGCTCCGAGGACGTCGCGTTTGGAGACGACCTCGCCCGCCCGCGAGACGAAGTACTCGAGGACGCTGAACTCGCGCGCGGTCAGCGGCACGGCGACTCCGCCCCGCTCGACGGTCCGGGACGCCGGATCCAGCACGAGATCGCCGACGACGCGCACCGTGGGCCGCTCGGCGGCTCCGCGGCGGATGAGGGCGCGCAGCCGCGCGACGAGCACCGGGAACGAGAACGGCTTGGTGAGGTAGTCGTCGGCGCCGGTGTCGAGGGCCTCGACCTGGTCGAGGTCGCCGTCCTTCGCGGTGAGCATCAGGATCGGAGTCCAGTCCTCGGCGGCGCGCAGCCGCTCGCAGACGCGGAAGCCGCTGACGTCCGGGAGCATCAGGTCGAGGACGATGGCGGCGTAGTCGGCCTCCTGCGCGTGCCAGAGGGCGTCGGTGCCGGTGGTCGCGGTGTCCACGGCGAAGCCCTCGGCCTCCAGGCCCGTCTCGAGGGCGCGGAGCAGGTTGATCTCGTCGTCGACGACCAGGATGCGGATGGCGGCCTCCCCGGGCTCGGCGCGCGGGGCCCCGCGCGAGCCCAGGCTAGCCGCGGCCCCGCTGAAGCCCGCCTGAAGCGCCGACGGACCACCGCGTCCCGCCGAGGCGCCGGCTCCCCGCCGGGACACCGGCCGGAGCGCGGTGTCCCGGCGGGACGCGCGGCGCCCGGGCGCGAGCGCGGGTCACTCGTCGCGGTCGGTGTACTCGCCCTCGCCCTCGGCGGAGGTGCCCGCGGCGCTGGTGTCGACGTAGCTGCCCTTGTCGGCGGTGCTCTGCTCGTTCACCGAGGTGTCGACGTAGCTGCCCTCGGCCTCGCCGGCGGTGTGCGAGACGCCCTCCGTCGAGGTGTACTCGCCGCCCTCGGTGTCCTCGGTGCTCGTGCCCTCGGCGACGTGACGGCCGTGGCCGGCGGCGTGCTCGTCGTGACCCTCGTGGTGGTCGTGGTGCTCGTGACCCTCGTGGTGCTCGTTGTCGTGGTCGTGGTGGGCCATGGCGGCCTCCTCGCTTCGTCGCGTCGGTGCGCGGTCGGATCGGCCGCGCTCGCTCCGAGACTTCTGCATCGGGGGCGGGGGTGCAAGACGTGGCGGCTGCACATCCGTGCCGCGCAACTCCTACCGGCGCCGGATCCGTCCGCCTAGCCTCCGAGGATGAGCAGACCCCCTCGCACCCGCTGGAGCGTCATCGGCCAGCTCGGCCCTGCCTTCGACGACGGCGGTCCGATGCTGCTGGTCGAGGCCCGATCGGCGTTCGGGCGCCGCCCGATGCACCGCGCCAAGGCGCAGCTGCTGCTGTCGGCGCTCCGCCACCGCGCCCGCGAGCTCGGGGACCGCGCCGAGTACGTCCGCTCCGAGACCTTCGGCGAGGCCCTCGCCGGGCGCGACGACCTCGAGGTGATCGACCCGCCCACCCGCGGCGGCCGCCGCCTCGCCCGCAGGCTCGGCATGAGCGTCCTGCCCAGCCGCGGCTTCATCACGGCCGAGGAGGACTTCCGCGAGTGGGCGCTCTCCCGCTCGGGCAAGCGCCTGCTGCTGGAGGACTTCTACCGGTGGAGCCGCGAGCGCACCGGCGTGCTGATGCGCGGCGACCAGCCCGAGGGCGGCCGCTGGAACTACGACCACGACAACCGCCAGCCTCCGCCCAAGGGCGCCTCCCGGCTCGGCCTGCCCGACCCGTGGTGGCCGGAGGAGGACGACATCGACGAGGAGGTGCGCGCCGACCTCGCGCGCTGGGAGGCCGAGGGGGCGGTCCGCCTGGTCGGCGCCGACGGTCCGCGCCGATTCGCCGCGACGCCCGCCGAGGCCGAGGCGGCGCTCGCCGACTTCGTGTCGTCGCGCCTGGGCGACTTCGGGACCTACGAGGACGCGATGCTCTCGGGCGACTGGACGATGGCGCACTCGCTGCTCAGCGCCCCGATGAACCTCGGCGTGCTCGATCCGCGGACGGTCGTCGAGGCGGCCGAGGCGGAGTACGCCGCCGGGGGCGCGCCGATCGCGGCGACGGAGGGGTTCATCCGCCAGATCCTCGGCTGGCGCGACTACGTCTGGAACCTGTTCTGGCACCTCGGGCCGGAGTACCGGAACCGCAGCCGCGCGCTCGGCGCCTCCACGCCGCTGCCCGCCGAGCTGCTCGCGCTCGACCCGAGCGGCATCGAGGCGAACTGCCTGCACGAGACGCTCGACGACGTGCACCGGCACGGCTGGGCGCACCACATCCAGCGCCTGATGGTGCTCGGCAACTGGGGACTGCAGCGGGGGTGGGATCCGGCGGAGCTCAACGACTGGTTCGTGGACGTCTTCGTCGACGGCACGGAGTGGGTGATGCCCGCGAACGTGATCGGGATGTCCCAGCACGCCGACGGCGGCGTCGTCGCGACGAAGCCGTACGCCTCGGGCGGCGCCTACATCAACCGGATGTCCGACTACTGCGGCGGCTGCCGCTTCGACCCGAAGGTGCGCCTGGGCGAGAACGCCTGCCCGGTGACCGCCGGGTACTGGGCCTTCCTCGACCGGGCCGAGCCGGTCCTCCGCGGCAACCACCGGATGGCCCAGCCCCTCGCGGGCCTGCGCCGCCTCGCGGACCGCGAAGCGGTGGTCGACCAGGAGCGCCTGCGCGAGACGTACTGACGCGGGGTCGGCGGCACGCCCGCCGCTACTCCGCGCGCACGAAGCGCGACACGGTGACCGCGACCGTCACCGCGGTCGTCCCCTCCACCGCCGCGAGCCGGGCGTCCAGCGCCTCGGGATCCACGTGGTGGGCACTCGGCCCCATCAGCACCTCGGCGCGCAGCTCGTCGACGCTCATCAGCACCGTCGTGTCGAGCTCGATGCGCTCCTCGAGCGCGAACCCCGCCAGCTGCTCGTCGAGCCGCTCCGCCTTGCCGGCGTCGATGCCGAGCATCCCGAACCGCTCGCGGATCTCGTGCAGGTGCCTCTCGCGCGGAGTGACGACGACGGCGACGCCGCCCGGACGGAGCACCCGCCGCATCTCCGGGGCGTTCCGCGGCGCGAAGACGGTGAGCAGCGCGTCGGCGGAGGCGTCGGCCAGCGGGAGGGGCTGCCAGAGGTCCGCGGTCGCGATCGCCGCCCGGGGGTGCGCGCGGGCGGCGCGGCGGGCGGCCGGGGCCGAGAGGTCCAGGCCCAGCCCGTCCGCCGCCGGATGCGCCTCGAGCACGGCCGAGAGGTACGCCCCGGTGCCGCAGCCCAGGTCGACCACGAGCCGTGCGCCGGCGGGGACGGCCGCGGCGACCGCGTCCTGGATCACCCGGTAGTGGCCGGAGCCGAGCAGGTCGGCGCGGGCCTGCACCATCGCCGTGGTGTCGCCCGAGGTCGCGTGCCTCCCGCGCAGGAGCGAGGCGTAGCCCTGGCGCGCGAGGTCGGCGCTGTGCCCGAGGGGGCAGCGGAGCGAGGAGGGGCGGGGCAGCACATCGGGGGCGAGCGCGCCGCCGCAGACCGGGCAGGCGAGGGCGGGCAGCACCGTCGATCCGGGTCGGGCGGCCGGATCGAACGCGCTCACTCCGCACCGGGCGCGCGCGCCCGCATGGCGGTGACCGCCGCGTTCAGCGTCGCGATGGTCGGCACCGCGAACAGCGCCCCGGCGAGCCCGGCCACCTCGAGCCCGGTCGCGACTCCGAGCACCACGGCGAGCGGATGCACCTTCACGGCGGTCCCGAGGATGAGCGGCTGCAGCACGTGCCCCTCGAGCAGGTGCACCAGGATCACGACGCCGACCATCACCAGCGCGGCGACGGGCCCGCTGAACAGCAGAGCGACCAGTGCGGCGAGCGCACCGGTCACGATCGCGCCGAGGATCGGGACGAACGAGCCGAGGAACACCACGATCGCGATCGGCACGACGAGCGGCAGCTGCAGCGCGAGCGCGCCGATGCCGATGCCGACCGCATTGATCCCGGCGACGCCGAGCTGCGCGATCACGAACTGGCTGAGGGTCCGCCAGCCGGCGGCGCCGCCGCGCCCGCCCGGCGATGGAGCGCGGCGGGGGAGGAGGCGGAGGAACCAGTGCCAGATCCGGCGGCCGTCGAGGAGCAGGAAGATCAGCGAGAACAGGGTGAGGAGGGTTCCGGCGAAGACCTCGGCCAGCTGGGAGCCGACGGCGAGGGCCCCGGACGCGATCGTCGACGCCTGCGCGTCGGCCCAGTCGACCGCGCGCTGCGCCCAGTCCGAGAGCTGGACGTCCGAGAACGACAGCGGCGGGCTCCGCAGCCACGCCTCGACGCCGTCGACCGCGTCGAGAGCGCGCTGCCCCACTCCGCTGAAGCCGGAGCGCGACTGCACGATCACCAGCCCGACGAGGCCGGTCAGCAGGAGGAGCATCAGGACGATCGAGACCAGGACCGCGAGCGGGCGGGGGAGCCGCAGGCGCTCGAGCCGGTTCCGCAGCGGGGTGAGGAGCGCGGTGAGCAGCAGCGCGATCAGCACCGGCACGACGATCACGGGCAGCAGCGAGACGAGGCGCACGAGGAGGTAGAGGAGCCCGGCGACGGCGAGGAAGCGCCACGACCAGGCGGCGGCGATCCGCATCCCGGTCGAGACGTCGCCCGAGGCGTCGTCCGGCGAGTCCGAGGGGGCCGGAGCCGTGACCGCAGCCGGGGGAGCGGCGGCCGCAGGCGGACTCGCCGCCGTGCCGTGCCGCTCGTCGCGCGCTCGCCGTCCCCGCATGACCCCTCCGATCCTCTCGCAGTGTACGGCGGAGCGGCCGTCCGGGACCGGGAGGGAGCCCGGGGGCGCCCCGCCTGGAGGGATCCGGGCGCCGGATGCGCCGGCAGCGGCTCGTCCGGAGGGCGGAACGCGCCGGATCGCGCCGTCTCCGCCCCGTTCCCCGCCTCGGCCGCGGGAGGCCGGTCCGCGCCGGTAGCGTCGCGCGGGTCGATGCCGAGCGAGGAGGGCGACGGATGCTGGAGGCGGTTCTCGCGATCGCCGCGTGGTGCGCGGGCGCGGTGCTCGTCGTCAGCGGCGCCCTGAAGCTCGGCCTCACGGAGCGGTTCCGGGCGAGCCTCGAGGCGCTCGGGGTCCCCCTCCTCCTCCGGCGCCGCGGCTGGTTCGCGGCCGCCTTCCCCGTCGTCGAGATCGCGCTGGGCGCCGCGGTGGTGCTGGCGCCCGCTCCGGCGCACCGTGCCGCCCTCGTGCCGGTGGCGCTCCTCGACGCCGTGTTCCTCGTCGTCGCCGTCCGCGCGGTCCGCGCGACGGAGGACGTCGACTGCGAGTGCTTCGGCGGGCTGGGCTCGGCGCGGATGACCGGACGCACCGTCGCGAGGAACGCGGTGCTGCTCGCGCTCGCGGTCGCCGGGGCCCTCGGCGGGCTCGCTCCGGCCGCGCTGCTCGGCGGCGGCGGTGCCTCGGCGGCGGCGTCCGGGCTCGCCGCCGCTCTCGCCGCGGTCTCGCTCGTGCTGGTGCGCGACCGCCGTTCGGCGTCGACGGCCGCTCGCGTCCGGGCGGCCGCCCGCCTGTCCGCAGCCGACAGGGAGTCCGCGCCGGGGCGCGCGCCCGAGGGCGACCTCTCGGCCGCCGACCTCGCGTTCGTCACGGTGGCCGGCGAGCTCCTGACGCTCGAGGAGCTGTCCCGCCCGGCGACGCACCTCGTCTTCTTCTCGCCCTCGTGCGCCGCCTGCCACGAGCTCGTCGAGCGCTTCCGCTGGTGGCCCCACGGCCTGCGCCCGGGCGAGGAGCTGCTGCCCGTCCTCCTCGGCCGCCGCGAGGACTTCGCGGTGCACGCCGTCTACAGGCCGCTCGTCGACCACGCCCTCTACGATCCGGAGGGCCGCGTCGCCGCCGTCCTCGGCCGAGCAGGGACGCCGGGCCACGTGCTGCTCACTCCCGAGCGTCCGCTCGGCGACGGCTGGACCTCGGGAGCCGCGTCGATCGAGGCGCGCGTGCTCCGGCCCGGATTCCTCGCCGAGCTGCAGGCGGGCGGCCCGGACCCGGCGCCGGCGGCGGGTGGCGCGGTACCGGCGGGGTGACGACGGCCGGCGGGCCGAGCAGTGCCGCCGGGCAGACGACGACCGACCGACGGCGGCCGGGCTCAGCGGCGCTCGAACTCGCCGGACATCGAGCCGTGCACGGGGTGGGCGGGATCGTCACCCACGGCGCGGGCGGGATCGTCGATCTCCACGGCGCGGGACGGGGCCTCCTCGTCACTCGCCTCGAGGCCGAAGCCGTCCTCGAGCAGCTCCTGGGCGATGCGGCTCGACAGGCCGCTCCTCTCGCCCGGTCCGGGGTCGCTCTCCGGGTCGACGGGGGCGGCGAACGCCTGCTCGAGTCCGGATGCCGGCATCCCGGCGTCGTCGATCGAGTCGGCTCGTCCGTCGGAGGGTCCTCGTGCAGGTCTCGGCATGCGCCCGAGCGTAGAGGACGGGCCCCTGAAGGTCGACGCTCCGTCGCGCACTGCCGGGCCGCCTGCGCGCCGGGTCAGTCGTGCAGCGACCAGGAGTGGGGAGCGACCTGGACGCCGCCGACGGTCGCCGTCTGGTCGCCGATGTTCAGCGCGAGCCGCGCGGTGCGTCCCTCCGGGCCCTCCGCCACGAGCATCACGGCGGTGTTGGAGAGGTCGACCGTGCGGGTGCTCGCGCCGACCAGCCACGGGTTCCGTCGGCGGAACGCGACGACCTCCTGGTGGGCCCGGTAGGCCTCCCCGCCCGGCCACTCGGCGGGATCGGCCGGGAACTCCGGGCGGATCGCGTCGTCGCCGCCGATCCGCTCCTCCTTGACGCCGCGCAGGCCCCGCTCGTCGCCGGAGTAGATGCTCGGCACGCCGGCGACGAAGCCGAGGATCGCCGTGGCGTGGCCGTGGTGGCGCTCGTCGCTGACGGCGCTGGCGATCCGGGTCACGTCGTGGTTGCCGACGAAGGTCAGGGGCAGGAACTCGCGGACGAAGTCGTCGTGGCGCTTCAGGGACCAGGCCAGCTCGAAGAGGTTCGCCTCCTCGAGGGAGTTGCGGACGGCCTTCCAGAGCTCGTACTGCGTGACCGAGTCGAGCCCCGACTCCCGCACGTAGCCGGTGTAGTCGCCGTGGATGACCTCGCCGACGAACCACGCGTCGGGGAAGCGCTGCCGCACCGGGTCGATCGCCGCGTGCCAGGCCGCCGGCGCGACCGCGTACGCCGCGTCGAGCCGCCAGCCGTCGATGCCCCGCTCGAGCCAGTGCGCGAGCACGGAGGACACGTGCTCCGCGACCTCGGGGTTCCCGTTGTCGAGCTCGACCAGGGCGTCGTGCCCCTCGAACACGTCGACGCGGAGGCCGTCGACCTCCTGCGACCGCTCGCTGCGGGAGAAGCGCGCCGCCTCGGGGGAGCCCTCGCCGGCCGCGACCGCGGCACGCCACCAGGGGTGCTCCCGTCCCACATGGTTGAAGACCCCGTCGAGCAGCACCCGGATCCCGCGCTCGCGGCACGCGGCGATCAGCGCGTCGAGGTCGGCCTCGTCGCCGAGGCGGGGATCGATCCGGAAGTGGTCGACCGTGTCGTAGCCGTGGGTGGAGGAGGCGAAGACCGGCCCGAGCAGCAGCCCGTTGCAGCCCAGCGCCAGCAGGTCGTCGAGCCAGGGCAGCAGGGCGCGGAGGCGGTGCTGCGGCTCGTCGTCCGGACCCGGACCCTCCGAGGCGCTCGCCTCGGCGCCCGTGAAGCCGAGCGGGTAGACGTGCCACCAGATCGCCGTCGAGATCCAACCGTCCGTCTGAGCCATCGTGGCCGTCCTCCCGGCCCGCTCGGGCGCGGGCCGCCGTCACTGTAGCGAGGCGGGCTGGACCGGAGCCGCGCCCGCTCACGAGCCGGGCCGCAGGGCGGTGATCCAGGCCAGCACGGCGAGGCCCGCCCGCACGGAGGCGGGTGCCGTGACGGTGCAGACGAGCAGCGCGAGAGCCGCGCAGGCGAGCCCGGCCACCGCGCTCCTCCGCTCGCCCGCCCACCGCAGCCCCCGCACGGACGCGATCACCGCGGCGACCGCCACGGCGACGGCGGGGAGGGCCCAGAGCGGATGCACGGAGGACGCGAGCGCGAGCAGGCCCAGCGCGAGCGCGGCGAGGCCGGGCTCGTACGGCCGGCGAGCGGGAGGGTGCCGCCGGGGCGGCCGGGGGAGGGCCGCGTCGGCCGGAGCGGATGGAGGGAGGAGTGCCGTCGTCGTCATGAGCCGATCCTCGTCAGGCGGCGGACTCTGCGGAGAGGCGATCGGCGGATCGGTGGACGAGAGGCGCCGAGCGCCTCCTGTGGAGGGACCGACCGGCGCGATCGGCGTCGTTCCGGGCGTCTCGGGGCCGGAATCGCCGGAGATCCGGGGCGGGGCTGGTAGGTTACCGACGGTCCGACCGGTTGAGGACGTCCGTCCCCGGCCGAGGACGATCCATCGAAACCAGCTGTTCCGACAGCGAGAACGTCCTGGGAGGACACTCCATGGCTGACAAGTCGCTCAACCGCACCGAGCTCGTCGCGAAGATCGCCGCCGACTCCGGCCAGAGCCAGGCCGCCGTCAACGGCGTCCTCGACTCGCTCTTCACCACCCTCGCCGACTCCGTGTCGAACGACGTGAAGGTCACCATCCCCGGCTGGATCGCCGTCGAGCGCACCTCCCGCGCCGCGCGCACCGGCCGCAACCCGCAGACCGGCGAGACCATCCAGATCGCCGCCGGCCACTCGGTCAAGGTCTCCGCTGGCACCAAGCTCAAGGCCGCCGCGAAGTAGTCGCGCCCTCCGACACGGCCCCGGCACTGCGCCGGGGCCGTAGTCGTCCGCGGACGCGGCTGCCGATCAGCCGCGGAACGTAGGCTGGACCGGTGAATCGAACCGTCCGGATCGTCGGCCCTGCGCTCGTGCTCGTCGCCGCAGCGCTCGTCGCCCTCCTCGCGGCCCTGGCCTTCGGAGGGGGAGCCGCGGCTCCGCTGCTGAACGATCCCGGCCCCGTGGTCCGCTACGGCCTCCCGATCGCCAAGCTGGCCGTCAATCTGGGCGCCGCGGGCATGATCGGCTCGCTCGTGCTGACGCTGTTCGCGCTGAGCCCCCGCGCCGCCGCCGCCCGCGATGCCCGGTCCTCGTCCCGATCTTCGACCGCTCACGCCTCCTCGCGCGGCGGCCAGTCCTCGCGCGGCGGCCAGTCCTCCTCCCGCGCCGGATCGACGCGCACCGCGGTCGCCCCCGCGCGCCCCGCGCCCGCCGAGGCCGCGCCCGAGCCGCGCACCGAGTTCTCGATCGCCCTCGACGTCGCCGCCGCCAGCGCCGCCTTCTTCGCGGCGGCCAGCGCGGTGACCGGGTTCCTCACCTTCCTCAACGTCACGCAGACGCCCCTGAGCCTCGACCGCGACTTCGGCACCAAGCTCAGCTACTTCATCGGCAGCATCGAGGTCGGCCAGGCCTGGCTCATCACGACGCTGCTCGCGGCCGTCGTCACCGTCCTCTGCTTCGCCGTCCGCAACCAGACCGCGCTCGTCTTCGTCACGGGCCTGGCCCTGCTCACGCTGCTGCCGATGGCGCAGCAGGGGCACGCGGCGGGAGCGAGCGGGCACGACGCCGCCGTCACGGCGCTGGGCCTGCACCTCGTCTTCGCGGCGATCTGGCTGGGCGGCCTCATCACCGTCATCGCCCTGCGGCCCCTGCTCGGCGGCTCCCGCCTGCTGCCCGTGATCGAGCGCTACTCCAGCCTCGCGCTCGTGAGCTTCGTCGTGGTCGCGGCGTCCGGGTACGTCAGCGCCGAGCTCCGGCTCGCCACTCTCGACAACCTGCTGACCGGCTACGGGATCCTCGTGCTGGTCAAGGTCGCGGCGCTGGTCGCGCTGGGCCTGTTCGGCGTGCTGCAGCGCCGCTACCTCATCGAGCGGATGCGGAAGGCCGGCGGTGTCGGCGGCCGCAGCTTCTGGTGGCTCGTCGGCGCCGAGATCGCCTTCATGGGGATCGCGTCCGGAGTCGCCGCGGCTCTCGCGCGCACCGCGACCCCGGTCGACCAGATCGCCGCGAGCCAGCTCACGGATCCGACCCCGGCCCAGCTGCTGACGGGCGAGCCCCTGCCGCCGCCCGCGAGCGCGATGAACTTCCTCACGCTCTGGAACATCGACCTGGTCTGGCTCCTGGTCTGCTCCTTCGCCATCGCGTTCTACGTCGCCGGAGTGGTGCGCCTGCACCGCCGGGGTGACCGCTGGCCCCTGCACCGCACGATCCTCTGGATCGCGGGCATGCTCCTCCTGGCCTACATCACGAACGGCGGGGTGAACGCGTACGAGAAGTACCTGTTCAGCGCCCACATGCTCTCGCACATGGTCCTCACCATGGCGGTGCCGCTGCTGCTCGTCCCGGCGGCACCGGTCACGCTCATCGCCCGCGCCGCCGCCCGCCGCACCGACGGCTCCCGCGGTGCCCGCGAGTGGGTGCTGCTCGCCGTGCACTCGCGCTTCGCCACCGCGATCTCGCACCCGATCGTCGCCGCGCTGCTGTTCGTCGGGTCGCTCTGGGGCTTCTACTACTCCCCGCTGTTCCGCTGGGCGACCACGGACCACATCGGCCACGAGTGGATGATCGTCCACTTCCTGATCACCGGCTACCTCTTCGTCAGCGTCCTGATCGGAGTGGACCCGAGCGTGCACCGCGTGCCCTACGCGATGCGCCTCCTGCTGCTGCTGGGCACCATGGCGTTCCACGCCTTCTTCGGCCTCGCACTGATGACGGGGGAGGGGCTGCTCCTCGCCGACTGGTACGGAGCGATGGGCTGGGGCACCTCCGCGCTCGCCGATCAGCAGGCGGCCGGCGGCATCGCGTGGAGCATCGGCGAGATCCCCACCCTCGCGCTCGCGATCGTCGTCGCGATGATGTGGAGCCGCTCCGACGCCCGCGAGACCAAGCGCCGCGACCGCCAGGCCGACCGCACCGGAGAGGCCGAGCTCACGGCCTACAACGACCGCCTGGCCGCCCTCCAGAAGCGCGGCTGATCCGCGCCCGGGCCCCGGGGTCCCGGCGGCCCGCGGGTACAGTGGAGCGGTGACTCAGCCGACCCTCTCCGACGAGCAGCAGCGGGTCTTCGACCTCATCGAGAACACGCGCGAGCACCTGTTCGTCACGGGTCGCGCGGGCACGGGCAAGTCCACCCTGCTCAACCACCTGAGCTGGAACACCGACAAGCAGATCGTCATCTGCGCCCCCACCGGCGTCGCGGCGCTGAACGTCGGCGGCCAGACCATCCACTCGCTCTTCCGGCTGCCGATCGGCGTCATCGCCGACTCCGACCTCGAGCAGCCGCCCGAGCTGCGCAAGCTCCTCAACACCATCGACACGCTCGTCATCGACGAGATCTCGATGGTCAACGCCGACCTGCTCGACGGGATCGACCGCAGCCTCCGGCAGGCGCGGCAGCGGCGCTCCGAGCCGTTCGGGGGCGTGCAGGTCGTCCTCTTCGGCGACCCGTTCCAGCTCGCACCCGTGCCCGGGGATCCGGAGGAGCGCGCCTACTTCGCCGACCGCTACCGCTCGCTGTGGTTCTTCGACGCCCTCGTCTGGCAGGAGGCGCCGCTGCGGATCGTCGAGCTCGGCCGGATCCACCGGCAGAGCGACGAGCGCTTCAAGTGGATGCTCAACGCGGTCCGCTTCGGCATGGTGACGAAGGAGATCGCCGACGTGCTGAACGCCGCGGGCGCGCGGACGCCTCCGGCGGACGACGCGATCACGCTCGCGACCCGCAACGACACGGTCAACCGCATCAACCAGGCGGCGCTCGCGCGGCTGAAGGGCCCGCTGAAGACCGCGTCGGCCGAGATCAGCGGCGACTTCGGCGGGCGCGCCTATCCGGCGGACCAGAACCTCGAGCTCAAGATCGGCGCGCACGTGATGTTCCTGCGCAACGACTCCGAGCAGCGCTGGGTGAACGGCACGATCGGCCGCGTGACGAAGGTCGCGGGGACGGTGTGGGTCGAGGTGGACGGCGAGGTCCACGAGGTCGAGCCCGCGACCTGGGAGCGCTACCGCTACTCCTACTCCGCCGCGACGAAGAAGCTGACCCGCGAGATCGTCGCCGAGTTCGCGCAGTTCCCGCTCCGCCTGGCGTGGGCGGTCACGATCCACAAGTCGCAGGGCAAGACCTACGACTCCGCGGTGGTCGACCTCGGGCAGCGCGCCTTCGCCCCCGGGCAGACCTACGTGGCGCTCAGCCGCATCACGAGCCTCGAGGGGCTCTACCTGACGCGGCCGCTCCGGCCGAGCGACATCATCGTCGACAAGGACGTGCTGCGCTTCATGTCCGAGCGGCGAGCCGAGCCGGCCGCCGTCGCGGAGGCGTCCGCGGACTGACGCCCCGCGGAGGACGTCGGAGCAGGGGCCTCAGGCCGCCGCGCAGGTCCGGGCGAGATCGCGGAACAGCTCCGTCGTCAGCCGGTACGCCTCCGCGACCTCCGCGATGACCCGCTCGCGCTCCTCCTCGTCCCAGCCCGCGGCGTCGAGCTGCTCGCGGTAGGTGGCGCGGAAGGCCGACGGTGCGGCGATCTCGCCGAAGAGGAAGAAGCCGACGCCGTTGGTCTCGAAGCCGAACCGCCGCTGCAGCAGCCCGCGGACGATCGCGCAGCCGGAGAGGTCGCCGAGGTAGCGCGTGTAGTGGTGGGCGACGAAGCCGCCGCTCCAGCCCGCGGCCACGGTGCGGATCCGGTCGACGTAGGCGCTGGTCGAGGGCAGCGGGCGGATGCGCTCCCGCCAGTC
The DNA here is from genome assembly GCF_002930975.1 of Rathayibacter sp. AY1A3. Classification (NCBI taxonomy): domain Bacteria; kingdom Bacillati; phylum Actinomycetota; class Actinomycetes; order Micrococcales; family Microbacteriaceae; genus Rathayibacter; species Rathayibacter sp. AY1A3. The sequence goes on from NZ_PSTO01000009.1 coordinate 47,502, forward strand.
CTCGCCGACGAGGAAGCGCAGGTCCTCCGCGATCGCGGGGAGCCGGGTGAGCTTGGCCGAGAGGAAGGGCTCCGCGACCGGATCGCCGGCCATGTCCTCCGCCACGGCCTCGAGGGCCTCGTAGACGAAGTAGTGCTGCGAGATGAGCGCGATGTAGTCGTGGCGGCTGCCGGAGCCGGTCATCAGCGAGGTCATGAAGGCGGCGCCCTCGTCGTCCGCGCCGGACTGCCCGATGCGCAGGCGCAGGGCCTCGGAGAACGGGATGACGTTCGACACGGTGGCCTCCCTCGGCGACTTAGGTCTGCCTTACCTTAGCCGAGCGGGGCCGCCGGGACCAGAGGGCATCAGTGCCCGTGTCCGCGGTCGACGACGGGATGCATCATCCCGCCCATGTCGCCCGAGCCGCCCGAGGTGGCGGCCATGGCGGGGGTGGCGAGGGCGGAGACGGCGAGCGCGCCGGCCAGGAGTCCGACGAGAGCTCGCGACGGCGAGACGGCCTTCTCCTCGACGCGCGGAGAGCGGAGCGAGACGGCCACCACGGCGACCGCGATCAGCTGGAGGACCGCGGCGGCCAGCGCGGGGAGGGGCTCGGCGAGTGCGCCGAGGGCCAGACCGAGGGCGAACGCCGCCAGGGAGGCGACCGCGACGGCCAGCGCGGAGCGCGGCACGACGATCCGGCCGCGCGCCAGGACGAGGACCGCCCAGAGGATCTCGACGGCACCGAGCACCCCGATCACCGGGGCCTGCACGCCCTCGCCGCCGGCGGCGAGCGAGAGGTGGACGAGCCCGGCGCCGAGTCCGGCGAAAGCGGCGTTGCAGCGGGCCACGGTGGTCATGGCGGCTCCTTCGCTGGATCGGGGAAGAAGAGGAGGCCCCGGATCGACACACCGCATCGTGTCGTCCGGGGCCGTTCAGTCCGTCCGCCGCGGAAAACGGCGGGCCCACGGCGGACGGAGTAGAGGGGGGCGGCGGCTGCCGCCCGGGTCAGGCGGTCGCGGCGGTGCGCGTCCTCGCCGTCTTCTCGGTGCCGAGTCCGACTCCCAGGAGCACCAGCGCGCTGGCCAGGTGCAGGAAGTGGTCGGCGGTGTTCAGCGCCAGCACGTTCAGGGCGGTGTCGACCAGGAAGAAGCCGACGATGCCGAGCAGCAGGTACACCGCTCCGACGGTCACGTTGACGGTCTTCGCCGCGGCGACGGTCGACAGGCCCGCGATCAGCAGCGCGCCTCCGATGAGCAGGTGGGCGATGTTGTGCAGCGGGTTCACCTCGAAGACGCCGAGCAGGAGCCCGCCTTCGGTCGAGAGGAACTGCACGCCTCCGGTCACGACGAAGCCGAGGAGCCCGACGACGACGTAGACGGCTCCGAAGAGAGTCGCCAGCAGTCGATTGGGGGATCTGCGCATGGTCTCTTACCTCCTTCGAGCAGCGCCTCTGCGCTGTACTCCCTCTCTTCGTAACCCGGCGCCTGCCGGTTTGGGAACGGGGTGGACTCCGCCCGTCACGGTCAGGACACGAATCGCGATCGGGCGCTCAGCGGCCCTCTCCGGCCCGACGGAGCACCCGTACAGTGGTGCCGTTCGCAGACGACGGGGGAGTCGCACGGCATGGGATCTCGCAGACGGACGCGGACGGGGCTGCTCGTCGTCCCGGTCCTCGTGCTCGCACTGGCCGGCTGCACGCCCGCCGCCGCCTCGCGCGTGGCGGAGGCGCCCGCGCAGGCGGCGTCGGAGGAGCTCGCCTCCGCCCTGTCGGGGTTCCTCGACGAGACGGTCGGCGTCGCCGGCGCGACCGGAGCGGTCGCCGGGGTCTGGTCGCCGTGGGGCGGCAGCTGGGAGGGCGCGGTCGGCTGGGAGTCGGACGAGCGCACCACCGCCCTCACCACCGACGCGCACCTGCGGCTCGGCACCGGCGGCACCGAGGCGATGACCTGCGACGTGGTCCTCGCCCTCGCCGACTCCGGCAGGGTCGACCTCGACGCCGACGTCGGCGAGACGCTGCGCTCCCTGCCCGGCATCGACGGCCTCACGCTGCGCGAGCTCTGCGCGCACACCTCCGGCCTGGCCGACTTCCGCTCGGCCCTCTGGCCGACCGTGCTCCAGAACCCCCCGCGGCAGTGGCCGACGCTCGAGCTGCTCGCCGCGGCCCAGGTGCGCGGCGCCTCGGCCGAGCCCGGAGCGGCGTGGTCCGACTCCGCCACCGGTCCGCTGCTCGCCGGCATCGTCGCCGCGCAGGTGACCGGTCGGAGCATCGGGGAGCTCTACGACCAGTACGTGGTGCCGCGGTACGGGCTGCGCAGCACGGAGCTGCCCGGCGCCTCCGAGGTCGACCTGCCCGCTCCGTCCCCCCGCGGCTATGCGGTCGCGCTGGACCCGGCGACCGGGGAGAAGCGCTGCGACGTGCGCCTCGACGTCACCGCCGCGTCCCCGTCCGCCCTCGGCGCCGCCGGCGGAGCGCTGACCGATCTGGAGGACCTCCGGCGGCTGGCGACGGGGCTCGCGGCCGATCCCGCGGGCGACGCCATGTGGCAGGACCCGGTCGTCCAGGGCCAGGGCCGCGCCGACTACCTCCGCGCCGGGCTCGGCGGGCACGAGGCGGGACCCCTCCGCGGCTTCTCGGGTCTCGCGCCCGGCTTCGTCACCGCGGCCTACTCCGACCCGGTCTCGGGCCTGACCGTGGCCGTCTCGATCAACAGCTCGACGCCCGGCGGGGACTTCGCCGCGACGGTCGCCCGCACCCTGGCCGCCATCGCGGTCGAGCAGGGAGCCGCGGCGGGAGCCGAGGGCCTGCCCCGGCTCCCGTGGACGGCCGACGGCGAGCGCGGCGCCGTGCAGGGGACCCCGACCCGCTGCTGATCCGGCGGCGCCCTACTCTGGTGCCATGCCGATCACTCCCGACACCAAGGACTGGACCTGGGTCCTCGAGCGCCCGTGCCTCGAGTGCGGTTTCGACGCCTCGCTCGTCGACGCCGACGAGGTCGCCGAGCTCATCCGCGAGAACGCCGCCGCCTGGCCCTACGTGCTCGACCGCGACGACGCGGCGGGCCGGCCCGACGACGAGACCTGGTCGCCGCTCGAGTACGCCGCGCACGTGCGCGACGTGCACCGCATCTACCGCACCCGTGTGCAGCTGATGCTCGCCGGCGACGACCCGCTCTACCCCAACTGGGACCAGGACGTCACCGCCGTGGAGGAGCGCTACGACCAGCAGGACCCCGCGACGGTCGGCCGCGAGCTGGTCGAGGCGGCCGAGCGCATCGCCGAGGTGTTCGACTCCGTCGCCGGCGCCCAGTGGCATCGCCGAGGCCGCCGCAGCGACGGCGCGGCGTTCACGGTCGACACGATCGCCCGCTACTACCTGCACGACGTCCAGCACCACCTGCACGATGTGCAGGGCTGAGCTCAGGTGTCGATGAGCTGCGGATTGAGGAACGAGAGCGTCCGCGCGTAGGCGAGCGCCGCGGAGGCGGGGCTGACCGCGTCGCGCAGGTTGCCGTTCGCGAAGTGCCGCTGCGTGTCCGGGTAGGTGTGCGCCGTGACCGGCGTCCCCGACTCCTTCAGCCGCCCGACGAACGACTCCGGGTCGTCGCCCGCGGGCCACTCGTCGCTCTGCGCGTAGTGCAGGAGGGTGGGGCACGGGAGCAGCACGTGCTCCTCCGCACCGAGGGTGGCGTAGTACGCGACCACCGCGTCCACGAGCCCGGTGCCCGCGGCGAGCAGCCCGAGGCGGCCGCCGAAGCCGAAGCCGATGACGGCGCTGCGCGGCGCCCCGGCCGCGACTCCGGTGCCGACCGCCTCGGCGACGGCGGCGAGGGTGCGGTCCTGCGCGGCCATCGCGGCGAGGTCGCGCGCGTCCTCCGGGGCGAGCGTGGCCCAGCCGTCGTAGAGGTCGGGCACGAGCACGTGGTAGCCGTGCTTCGCCACGGCCTCGGCGAACGGCTCCAGCCACGGCAGGCGCCCGAAGACGTCGTGCAGCACGACCACCACGGGCCGGCCGGGGTGCCCGTACTCGAGGGCGACGCCCGGCGACGGGATCTGGACGAGCTCTGTCACCCCTCCACCCTGCCCTCTGCGTCCCGCGATCCCGCGCGCTGCCACTGATCCGCCCGGCGTGTCGCGTCGGAACGCCGCTCGGCCGCCTCACCGCTCCGCGCGGCCGTGCGGCTCCAGCGGCAGGACGACCTGCTCGCGCAGGTGCTCGTAGACGACCGAGGTGCGCACGTCGGCGACCTCGCGGCGCTGCGTCAGCTCGTCGATGACGAAGGCGTAGAGGTCCTGGTTGTCGCGGACGGCGACATGGATGATGCAGTCCTCCGAGCCGGAGGTGACGAACACGCCGACCGTCTCGTCGAGGCCGGCGACCCAGTCGCGGAAGGCCTCGATGATCTCGCGCGACGGCAGACGGATGCGGACCGCGATCAGCGCCTGCACGCCGCGCCCGAGGGCCGCGAAGTCGAGGGTGAGCGTCGCGCCGGTGATCACGCCGCGGCGCCGGAGGCTCCTCGTGCGGTCGAGGGCGGTGGTCGGCGAGACGTGCACGGCGGCTGCGAGGTCACGGTTCGTGATCCGTGCATCCGACTGCAGGACCTGCAGGATCCGGACGTCGAGTTCGTCGAGTGCCGCTCCTGGGCCGTTCTGCTGGTCGTTCATACGGAGATCCTGCCGCAGGGGACCCCTCCTGCCTACTCTTCGTGACGTCACTTCGCACGAATCGAGGAGCAGCATGACCATCCCCGCCCCCGACGCCGTCGGCTTCCACCCCGACGAGATCGACACCGCCGCGCCCACCCGCTCGGCCCGCCTCAAGTGGGTGGTCGTCGTCGACGAGTCCCTCCCCGCCGGTCGCGCCGTGAACGCCGCGATCTGCGTGGGCGCCGCGACGGCCGCGCACGTCGCGGGACTGCTCGGACCGAGCCCCGCCGACGCGTCCGGATCGCTGCATCCCGGTCTGCCGTGGGCCGGACGCACGGTCCTCGCCGCCGACGCGGCCACCCTGCTCGCGATCCGCGCGAAGGCCGAGGCGCACGAGGGGACGTTCGTCGCCGACATGCCCGCGTCGGCGCAGGCCACCCGGGTGTACGACGAGTACCGGGAGGCGGTGGCGGCGAGCGGCTCCGACGAGCTGCAGTACCTCGCGGTCAGCCTGGTGGGGCCGAGGAACCGGATCGACAGGATCGTCGGGCGGCTGCCGCTGCTGGGCTGACGGACACCGCGGGGCTGCCGGACGCCGCTGCGCTGCCGGACGCCGCTGCAGCGCCGGAGGAGGAGCCGCTCGCATAGGGCCGGAGGACCGGCCGCAGACGAGGGGAGAGGAGAGCGAGTGACGGGAATCGAACCCGCGCCATCTGCTTGGGAAGCAGAAGTTCTACCATTGAACTACACTCGCGCGGCGCCGCTCGGGCGCACCAGGACATCGTAGCAAGGCCCGGAGCCGGCCCACGCCCCGGGGTCGCGCCACGCCCTAGGATCGCAGCGTGCTCCTCTCCGACCGCGACATCTCGCTCGAACTCGCCTCCGGCCGCGTGGGGCTCGCCCCGCACGATCCGTCGATGCTGCAGCCGTCGTCCGTCGATGTGCGCCTCGACCGCTTCTTCCGGCTGTTCGACAACCACCGCTACCCGTACATCGATCCGGCCGAGGACCAGCCCGAGCTGACCCGCCTGGTCGAGACGCCGCAGGGCGAGCCGTTCATCCTCCACCCGGGAGAGTTCGTGCTCGGCTCGACCTACGAGGAGGTGTCCCTGCCGGACGACATCGCGGCGCGCCTCGAGGGCAAGAGCTCGCTCGGACGGCTCGGGCTGCTGACCCACTCGACCGCCGGGTTCATCGATCCGGGCTTCACCGGCCACGTCACCCTCGAGCTCAGCAACGTCGCGACGCTCCCCATCACGCTCTGGCCGGGGATGAAGATCGGCCAGATGTGCTTCTTCCGCCTCAGCTCTCCCGCCGAGAAGCCCTACGGCTCGGCGGAGTACAGCTCGCGGTACCAGGGCCAGCGCGGTCCGACCGCGTCGCGCTCGGCGCTCGGCTTCCACCGCACGGACGTCTACACCGACTGACTCCGGCGCAGGGATCAGGGCGCGGGGGTCAGCCCAGCAGGCGGGGGAGCTGCAGCACGAGCCAGGGGGAGAACGCCCAGGGGGTCGAGCGGACGGCGGCGAGCGTCGCCTCGGCGTCGACCCACTCGTAGTCCATGACCTCGTCGAGGCGCGGATCGAGGGCGTCGCGGCTCGACAGCGTCGCCGTGTAGACGGGGCAGATCTCGTTCTCGACGACGCCGGACGCGTCGACCGCGCGGTAGCGGAAGTCCGGCAGGGCGACCTCCAGAGTGGCCAGTCGGGCGCCGAGCTCGCGCTCGGCCCGGCGGACGACGGCGTCCTCGATCCGCTCGCCCGGGGCGGGGTGCCCGCAGAAGGAGTTGGTCCAGACGCCCGGCCAGGTGCGCTTCTCGAGCGCGCGGCGGGTCACCAGCAGCGCGCCGTCCGGGGAGAAGACGTGGCAGGAGAACGCGAGGTGCAGGGGGGTGGCCGTGTCGTGCACGGTCGCCTTGTCGGCGACCCCCACGGCGTTCCCGGCCTCGTCGAGGAGGACCACCTGCTCGATCCGGTCCGTCTGCACAGTGGCGGCTGGCGAAGTCATACCCGCAAGTCAAGCACGCCGCAACACATCAGCCGGCTTATCGTCCTGGTTCTCCCCTTTGTTAGCCTTCCCCCGTGGATACGCGCGACCCCGTGGTTCTGTCCCGGTTGAGGCAGGAGCACGTCGATGCCGTCCTGGACAGGTTCTTCTCGTTGGCGAGGTCCCGGGCGGTGCGTCTCGGACCCCGCTACCTGACCCTCTGGCAGACGCTGGAGGCCAACACCCGCGGCGGCAAGCGCTTCCGCCCGCTGATGGTGATCTCGGCGTATGAGGCCCACGGCGGCCAGGATCCGGAGGCCGCCGCCCATCTCGGCGCGGCGTTCGAGCTGCTGCACACCGCGCTGATCGTGCACGACGACGTGATCGACCGCGACTTCGTGCGCCGCGGCGGCCCGAACGTCTCGGGCAGCTACCGCGACGAGGCGACGACCGCTGGCCTCTCCATCCCGATCGCCGAGCACCGCGGGACCTCGGTGGCCGTGATCGCCGGGGACCTCGCCCTCACCGGCGCCCACCGCCTCGTCGAGGGCGTCGGCGCCTCCGACGGCGTGCGGGCCCGCCTGCTCACCCTGCTCGACGAGGCCGTCTTCGCCTCAGCCGCGGGCGAGCTGGCCGACGTGGACTTCTCCCTCATGCCGGGCATGCCCTCGGTCGACGAGGTGCTCGAGATGGAGCGCCTCAAGACGGCCGTCTACTCCTTCGAGGCGCCGCTGCAGGCCGGAGCGATCCTCGCCGGGGCCTCGGACGCCGCGGTGGACGCGCTCGGCGAGTTCGGCCGCTGGATCGGCATCGCCTACCAGATCGTCGACGACCTGCTCGGCGTCTTCGGCTCGGAGGGACAGACCGGCAAGACCACGCTGGGCGACCTCCGCGAGGGCAAGCGCACCGTCCTCATCGCCCACGCGGCCGGCACGGACTGCTGGCCCGACATCGAGGCGCTGATCGGCGACGAGCACCTCGCGCCCGAGACCGCGGAGAAGGTGCGCGGCATCCTCGAGGAGTGCGGCGCCCGCAGCTACGCCGAGGGGCTCGCGAACCAGTTCGCCGACCGCGCCTGGGCGGCGCTGGAGACCCCCGCGGTGTCGGAGGCCTTCCGCAACGAGGTCCGCCCGCTCGTGGCCAGCGTGGTCGGGCGCACCCGATGAGCGCTGTCCGCCACGCGCGGATGCGCGCGACGATGCGCTCCGCCCGGCCGTGCCCCCGTACGGTGGCACGATGAGCCGCCAGAGCGAACTGTACGACCGCGTCGCGCACGAGTCGTCCGCGCAGGTGATCCGCCGCTACTCCACCTCCTTCGGGCTGGCCACTCGCCTGCTCGCCCCGGGCGTCCGCGAGCGGGTGGAGGACGTCTACGCCCTCGTGCGCGTCGCCGACGAGATCGTCGACGGCGTCGCCGAGGAGGCCCGTCTCGACCGGGCCGCGGTGGAGGAGTCCCTCGACGCCTTCGAGGCCGAGACCGAGCGCGCGCTCGCCTCCGGCTACAGCTCCAACCTCGTGATCCACGCCTTCGCGCGGACCGCGCGGGCGACCGGATTCGGCACCGAGCTCACCCGGCCGTTCTTCGCGTCGATGCGCGCCGACCTCCGCGAGACCGAGCACACCCCCGAGTCCTTCGAGGCCTACGTCTACGGCTCCGCCGAGGTCGTCGGGCTGATGTGCCTGCACGTGTTCCTCGCGGCGCCGGACGCGGGGCTCGTCTCCGAGGCCGCCCGCGCGCGGCTCGTGGCCGGAGCGCGCCGCCTGGGGGCCGCGTTCCAGAAGGTCAACTTCCTCCGCGATCTCGCCGCCGACGTCGACGGCCTCGGCCGCAGCTACTTCCCCGGAGTCGACCCGCGGGCGTTCTCCGAGCGCGACAAGGCCTCGCTGCTCGCCGACCTCGACGACGACCTCGCCGAGGCTGCCGCCATCGTGCCCGAGCTCCCGCGCTCGAGCCGGCGCGCGGTCCTGCTCGCCCACTCCCTCTTCGCCGCCCTGGCCGACCGGATCCGCGCGACGCCCGCCGAGGAGCTCCTCCGCGCCCGCGTCAGCGTGCCCACGGCCGCCAAGGCGGCGCTCGCGGCGAAGGCGGCCGTGTCGACGCTGGGCCCGCGCCTGGGCCCCGGCCCCGTCCGCGCGACCCGCTCGAGGACCGGCCCGCACCGCGCCGTCGTCATCGGCGGCGGGATCGGCGGGCTCGCCTCCGCCGCGCTGCTCGCGCGCGACGGCTACGACGTGACCCTCCTGGAGGCGCGCGAGGCCGTCGGCGGCCGCGCCGGCTCGTGGAAGCACGAGGGCTTCCGCTTCGACACCGGTCCCTCCTGGTACCTGATGCCCGAGGTGTTCGACCACTTCTTCCGCCTCATGGGCACCAGCGCCGAGGAGCGCCTCGACCTCGTCACGCTCGACCCCGGCTACCGGGTCTACAGCGAGGGCGTCGACGAGCCGATCGACGTGCTCGCCGACCTCGAGTCGAACCTCGCGCTCTTCGAGAGCATCGAGTCCGGAGCGGGCGAGCGGATGCGCGCGTACCTCGACTCCGCGCGCGACACCTACGAGATGGCCAAGCGCCGCTTCCTCTACACGAGCTTCTCCTCCTTCCTCCCGCTGCTGCGCCGCGACGTGCTCAGCCGGACCGGGAGGCTCGGCCGCCTGCTGCTCACGCCGCTCGACACGTTCGCGGCGACGGCGGTCACCGACAACCGGCTGCGCCAGATCCTCGGCTACCCGGCCGTCTTCCTCGGCTCCTCGCCGTTCGCCGCGCCGAGCATGTACCACCTGATGAGCCATCTCGACCTCGCCGACGGCGTGCTCTACCCGATGGGCGGATTCACGAAGCTGATCGAGGCGGTCGCCGACGTCGCCGAGGAGGCCGGCGTCACCGTCCGCACGTCCTCGCCCGCCACACGGATCCTCACCGCGCGCTCGCCCCGCGGCGGACGCCGCGGCGCCGAGGTCGTCGGAGTCGAGTTCACGGGCCCCGACGGCACGGAGCGGATCCCGGCCGACCTGATCGTCAACGCCTCCGACCTCTTCACCACCGAGCAGTCGCTCCTCCCCGAGGAGCTGCGGACCTACCCGCCCGCCTACTGGGAGAAGCGCGAGCCCGGCCCGAGCGCCGTCCTCGTCCTCCTGGGCGTGCGCGGGGAGCTGCCCGAGCTCGAGCACCACACCCTGCTCTTCACGAAGGACTGGCGCGACAACTTCGACAAGATCTTCGGCGAGCACCCGACCGTCCCCGATCCCGCGTCGATCTACGTCTGCCGCCCGAGCGCGACCGACGCGAGCACGGCTCCGGAGGGGCACGAGAACCTGTTCGTGCTCGTGCCGATCCCCGCCGACACCTCGATCGGCCACGGCGGAGTCGACGGCGCGGGCGACACGCGCGTCGAGGCCATCGCCGACCAGGCCATCGCGCAGATCGCGTCCTGGACCGGCGCGACCGACCTGGCCGAGCGGATCGTCGTCCGCCGCACTATCGGCCCGGCCGACTTCGAGAGCGACCTCGGCGCCTGGCGCGGCTCGATGCTCGGACCGGCCCACGTCCTCTCGCAGAGCGCCTTCTTCCGCGCCGGGAACGTCAGCCGGCACGTCGACGGCCTGCTCTTCGCCGGCAGCTCCACGATCCCCGGCATCGGCCTGCCGATGTGCATCATCAGCGCCGAGGTCATGCTCAAGCGCGTGCGCGGCGACGTGTCGACCGAGCCGCTGCCCGTGCGGGAGGCGCCGTCGGCTCCGGTCGCGCCCGTCGCCGTGGGGGAGTAGGCGTGGGGATCCTCTACCTGCTCGCGCTCCTCGTCTCGATCACCGGGATGATCGTGCTCGACCGCCGCTTCCGGCTGTTCTTCTGGGCGGACGCGCGACGCGCGGCGATCGTGCTGCCCGTGGGAGTCGCGTTCTTCCTGGTCTGGGACCTCGTGGGGATCGGCCTGGGCGTCTTCTTCCGCGGCGAGACCTCCTACATGACCGGCCTGCAGATCGCGCCGGAGCTCCCGGTCGAGGAGGTCCTCTTCCTCACCCTGCTCTGCTACCTGACGATGGATGTGCACGGCTTCCTCTCGCATCGCGTCTCCCGGCGAGCGGAGGCGCGCGCGTGACCTACCTCCTCCTCAACGCCGTGTTCCTCGCGGTGGTGCTGGTGCTGCTGCTGCTCGCGCTGCGCCGACGCGTCCTGCGCCTGCCCGCCGTCCTCGGCACCCTCGCCGTGCTGCTGGTGATGACCGCCGTGTTCGACAACATCATGATCGGAGTGGGCCTGCTGGTCGCCTACGACGACGACCTGATCTCGGGCATCCGGATCGGTGTCGCTCCGATCGAGGACTTCGCCTACGCGATCGCCGCGGCCCTCGCCCTCCCGGCGCTCTGGGTGCTCCTGCCCTCGCGTCGTCGGAGCGAGCCGTGAACCGGCTGCGCGCGCTGTTCGTCTCGAGCCGCCCGCTGAGCTGGGTCAACACCGCCTACCCGTTCGCGGCGGCGTACCTGCTGACCACCCGCGAGATCGACCTCGCCTTCGTGCTCGGCACGATCTACTTCCTCATCCCCTACAACCTCGCGATGTACGGGATCAACGACGTCTTCGACTACGAGTCCGACCTGCGGAACCCCCGCAAGGGCGGCGTCGAGGGCGCCGTGCTCGACCGGAGCGAGCACCGAGCGACGCTCATCGCGGCGGTGGCCACGAACGTGCCGTTCCTGGTGGCGCTCGTGCTGCTCGGGTCCCCGGTCTCGTGGCTGGTCCTCGCGATCAGCGTCTTCGCCGTGATCGCCTACAGTGCGCCGGGGCTCCGCTTCAAGGAGCGCCCGTTCGTCGACTCGCTGACCTCGGCGACCCACTTCGTCAGCCCGGCCGTCTACGGGATCGCCCTCGCGGGCACCGTGGTCACCGGACCTCTCGTGGCGCTGCTCGTGGCGTTCTTCCTCTGGGGGATCGCGAGCCACGCCTTCGGCGCGGTGCAGGACATCCTGGCCGACCGCGCGGGCGGCATCGGCTCGATCGCGACCGTGATCGGAGCGAAGGCGACCACGCGCTTCGCCATCGCCGCCTACGTCGCGAGCGGCCTGCTCCTGCTCCTGCTGCCCTGGCCGGGGACCCTCGCGGCGATCCTCGCGGTGCCGTACGCGGTGAGCATCTGGCCGTACCGGTCGCTCGAGGACGCCGAGGCGGAGCGGGCGAACGCGGGCTGGAAGCGCTTCCTCGCGCTGAACTTCCTGACCGGCTTCCTCGTCACGCTCCTGCTGATCGTGTTCTGGATCGCCACGGTCTGATCCGCGGCCGGCGGCGCGCGGGGAGGGGCCTCGCCCGCGTCTCCCGCGGGCCGGGCCTCGTCAGTCCCGGCGGGCGGGCGGAGCGAGCCGCGGCTCCGGCACGACGGGGGCGGTGGCCGGCGGGCGGCGCACCGGCAGGAGCAGCACCAGCCCCACGGCGAGGACGAGGACGAGCCCGAGGATGCCCCAGTACTGCACGTTCGCCTCGCCGCTGCCCGAGACGGCCGCGGCGATCGAGACGGCGGCTGCGAAGGCGGCGGGCGCGAGGAACGAGGCCGCCCGCCCGGTGGTCGCGTAGAGGCCGAAGATCTCGCCCTCGCGTCCCTCCGGGATGAGGCGGGCCAGGTAGCTGCGGCTCGCCGACTGCGCCGGGCCGACGAACAGGCACAGCAGCAGGCCGAAGATCCAGAACACCGTGCTCCCCCCGTCGTGCAGGACGAAGACGGCGGTGCCGCAGACGACCAGGCCGATGAGCGAGGCGACGATCACGGCCTTGGGGCCGATGCGGTCGTCGAGCGCGCCGACCGAGATGGTCGCCACTCCGGCCACGACGTTCGCCGCGATGGCGAACAGGATCACCTCGCCGGCGTCGAAGCCGAAGGTGCCCTGCGCCAGCACGCCGCCGAAGGTGAAGACCCCGGTGAGCCCGTCGCGGAACACCGCGCTGGCGATGAGGAAGGCCACGGTGCTGCGGCTCTCGCGCCAGAGGCCGGCGACCTGCGCGAAGAGCGCGCGGTAGGAGGCGATCACCCCGACGCGCTCCGCCCGGCTCGCGCGCGCCGGCGTCTCCGGCACCGCGACCAGTACCGGCAGGGCGAAGACGGCGAACCACACGCCGGCGACCAGGATCGAGACGCGCACGTCGAGGCCGTCGTCCCCCGTCACTCCGAAGAGCCCGACCTCGGGCGAGATGAAGCCGAAGTACACGATCAGCAGCAGGACGATCCCGCCGACGTAGCCCATGCCCCACCCGAAGCCGGAGACGCGGCCGATGGTCGCCCGGGTCGAGACCTGGAGGAGCATCGCGTTGTAGTTGACGCTCGCGAACTCGAAGAAGACCGTGCCGACCGCGAGCAGTCCGAGTCCCAGCCAGAGGAGGGCCGGGTCGGGGCGCACGAGGAACATCAGCAGGATGCAGAGGACGACGACGGCGGAGTGGATCCCCAGCCAGAGCCGGCGGCGCCCGCCGAGGTCGGCCCGGCGGCCGGTGATCGGCGCGATGACGGCGACGACCACGCCGGCGGCGGCGAGGGACCAGCCGAGCGCGGCCGAGACTCCGCTCGAGGTGCCGAAGAGCCCGTCGGTGGTCAGGTAGACGGTGAAGACGAAGGTGGTCACCACCGCGTTGAAGGCCGATCCGCCCCAGTCCCACAGGCCCCAGGCGAGGACGGGCCAGCGGCCGGTGCGCGTCGTCATGGGCCCACCGTAGGGGGAGGAGGTGAACGGCCGGAAGCGGCGGGACCCGTGAGTCTGAGAGTTGAGCCGATGCGACTCAACTTCTCGCGTCCGGACTTGACGCGAGACGACGGATGCGTAAACTTGAGCGTGCGGGACTCAACTCCCGCAGAGGATTCCGCACCACCCGTCAACTGACCGGCAGCCGCCCGCGCGACGCCGATCGCGAAGGAGAACAACGCATATGTCCCGTGCCGTAGGCATCGACCTGGGAACCACCAACTCTGTCGTGGCCGTCCTCGAGGGAGGCGAGCCCACCGTCATCGCCAACGCCGAGGGCTTCCGCACCACGCCGTCCGTCGTGGCGTTCACCAAGGACGGGGAGGTGCTCGTCGGCGAGACCGCGAAGCGTCAGGCCGTCACCAACGTCGACCGCACCATCGCGTCGGTCAAGCGCCACATGGGCACCGACTGGACCTTCGGCGTCGAGGACAAGAAGTACACCCCGCAGGAGATCTCGGCCCGCATCCTGGGCAAGCTCAAGCGCGACGCGGAGCAGTACCTGGGCGACAAGGTGACCGACGCGGTCATCACCGTCCCGGCCTACTTCAACGACGCCGAGCGCCAGGCGACCAAGGACGCCGGCGAGATCGCCGGCCTCAACGTCCTGCGCATCATCAACGAGCCCACCGCGGCCGCGCTGGCCTACGGCCTCGACAAGGGCAAGGAGGACGAGCTCATCCTCGTCTTCGACCTCGGCGGCGGAACGTTCGACGTCTCCCTCCTCGAGGTGGGCAAGGACGACGACTTCTCGACCATCCAGGTCCGTGCGACCTCGGGCGACAACCGCCTCGGCGGCGACGACTGGGACCAGCGCGTCGTCGACCACCTGGTCAAGCGCTTCAAGGACTCGACCGGCGTCGACGTCTCGAAGGACAAGATCGCTCGCCAGCGCCTCAAGGAGGCCGCGGAGCAGGCGAAGAAGGAGCTCTCCTCGAGCACCTCGACCAGCATCCAGCTGCCCTACCTCTCGCTCACCGAGAACGGTCCGGCGAACCTCGACGAGACGCTCACCCGCGCCAAGTTCGAGGAGCTCACCAGCGACCTGATCGAGCGCACCCGCAAGCCCTTCACCGACGTCATCGCCGAGGCGGGCGTCAAGGTCGAGGACATCGCTCACGTGGTCCTCGTCGGCGGCTCGACCCGCATGCCGGCCGTCGCCGAGCTCGTCAAGAAGCTCACCGGCGGCAAGGAGCCCAACAAGGGCGTCAACCCGGACGAGGTCGTCGCCGTCGGCGCCGCGCTGCAGGCCGGCGTCCTCAAGGGCGAGCGCAAGGACGTCCTCCTGATCGACGTGACCCCGCTCTCGCTGGGCATCGAGACCAAGGGCGGGATCATGACCAAGCTCATCGAGCGCAACACCGCGATCCCGACCAAGAGGTCCGAGACCTTCACCACGGCCGACGACAACCAGCCGTCCGTCGCGATCCAGGTCTTCCAGGGCGAGCGCGAGTTCACCCGCGACAACAAGAACCTGGGCACGTTCGAGCTGACCGGCATCGCGCCGGCCCCGCGCGGCATCCCGCAGGTCGAGGTCACCTTCGACATCGACGCCAACGGCATCGTCCACGTGTCCGCGAAGGACAAGGGCACCGGCAAGGAGCAGTCGATGACGATCACGGGCGGCTCGTCGCTGCCCAAGGACGACATCGACCGCATGGTCCGCGAGGCCGAGGAGCACGCCGCCGAGGACAAGGCCCGCCGCGAGGCCGCCGAGATCCGCAACAACGCCGAGACCCTGGCGTACTCGATCGACAAGCTGATCAAGGACAACGAGGACAAGCTGCCCGAGGACGTCAAGTCCGAGGTGCAGGGAGACGTCGACGCGCTGAAGACCGCGCTCGCCGGCGACGACGACGCGGCCGTCAAGACCGCGTTCGACGCCCTCAACGCCTCGCAGACCAAGATCGGCCAGGCGATCTACTCCCAGGACCAGGCCGCGCAGAGCGCCCCCGCGGACGCTCCGGCCGACGGTGACAAGAAGGACGACGAGGACATCGTCGACGCCGAGGTCATCGACGAGGACGAGCCGAAGGACACGAAGTAGCCATGGCAGCCGAGAACGAGCCCCAGGACCTCCCCGAGGAGCAGCCGGCCACCGGCGGCGAGGCGGGAGCCGAGGCGGCGCAGGACGCCCAGGACCAGGAGGGCCTCATCGAGGCCGAGGGGCCCGACGTCGAGACCAGCCTCTCGGACGCCGACCTCTCGTTCCTCTCGGGACAGTCCAGCGCCGAGACGCTCGCGGCCGAGCACCTCGCCGACCTCCAGCGGGTGACCGCCGAGTACGCGAACTACCGCAAGCGCACCGAGGCGAACCGCCAGGTCGACAAGGAGCGGGCGATCGGCGACGCGGTGAAGGTCATCCTCCCCGTGCTCGACGACCTCGACCGCGCCGAGAAGCACGGCGACCTCGCCGAGGGCGGGCCCTTCACGGCCATCGCGCAGAAGCTGCGCGGCGGAGTGGAGAAGCTCGGCCTGGTGAAGACCGGCGCCGTGGGCGACCTGTTCGACCCGAACATCCACGAGGCGATCTTCCAGCAGCCCACCCCCGGCGCCGAGACCTCCACGGTCGCGGACGTCGTCGAGGCGGGCTACTACCTCGGAGGCTCGCTGCTGCGGGCCGCCAGGGTGGTCGTGGCAGTCCCCGCCGACTGACCCCGCCACCGGCACCACCACCGCGGAGGACCCCGCCCCGCTCGGCAGCCCGCTGCCGGACCGGGGCGGGGTCCCTCGCCGCATTCGACACAGGAAGAGGCACATGGCCAGCCAGGATTGGTTCGATAAGGACTTCTACAAGGTCCTCGGCGTGTCCAAGGACGTCTCCGCCGCGGACCTGAAGAAGACCTACCGCAAGCTCGCCCGCCAGTTCCACCCCGACTCCAACCCGGGGGACGCGAAGGCCGAGGCGCGCTTCAAGGAGATCAGCGAGGCGTACACCGTGCTCTCGGACGCCGAGCAGCGCAAGGAGTACGACCAGATCCGCGCCATGGGCGGCGGAGCGCGCTTCACCGCGGGAGGCCAGCCCGGAGGGTTCGACGACGTCTTCGGCGGCATGTTCGGCCAGGGCGGGCGCACCTCCTACAGCACCCAGCAGGGCCCGCCGCCCGGCTTCGAGGACATCCTCGGCGGCATGTTCGGCGGCGGAGGCAGCCGCTTCGGCCAGCCCAGCGGCGGCTACCGCGGCTTCGGCGGCCCGCAGAAGGGCGCCGACGTCACCGCCAGCACCACCATCGACTTCCGCACCGCGACCCGGGGCGACACCGTCCAGCTGCAGACCGGCGACGGGCGCACCCTCTCGGTGCGCATCCCCGCCGGCGTGGCCGACGACCAGAAGATCCGCGTCCGCGGCAAGGGCCGCCCCAGCCCGGACGGCGGCGATCCCGGCGACCTGGTGCTCACCGTCTCGGTGCGCAAGCATCCGGTGTTCGAGCGCGACGGGCTGAACCTGCGCGTGACGGTTCCCGTGACCTTCGTCGAGGCCGTCTTCGGCGCGACGATCGAGGTGCCGACCCTCGGCGGCGAGCCCGTCAAGCTCCGGGTCGCCGCAGGCACCCCGAGCGGCCGCGTCCTGCGCGTCAAGGGCCGCGGCGTCACGACCCCCAAGGGCACGGGCGACCTGCTCGCCGTCCTGCAGGTCGCCGTCCCGAGCCACCTGTCCGCCGCCGCCCGTGAGGCCCTCGAGGCCTACGCCGCCGCCGAGCCGGACGAGGACCCGCGCGAGGACATCCTGGAGAAGGCCCGCTACTAGCACCGGATCGGCGCGACCGGTCGGAGGAGGAGACATGGACGAGAACACGCCCGTCTTCGCGATCGCCGTCGCCGCCGAGCTGGCGGGGATGCACCCGCAGACCCTGCGGCAGTACGACCGGCTCGGGCTCGTGAGCCCGACCCGAACCGCGGGCAAGTCGCGCCGCTACTCGATGCGCGACGTGGTGCAGCTGCGCGAGGTCGCCCGGCTCTCCTCCGAGGGCGTCTCGCTCGAGGGCATCGCGCGCATCCTGCAGCTCGAGAACCAGGTGCAGTCGCTCTCGCAGCGGGTGCGCGAGCTGGAGTCGGCCCTCGCCGACGAGCTCCTGAACCGGCCGGGCCGCCGCGTGTTCGCCGCCGGACTCGAGGGGGACGTGGTCACTCTGCGCCACGGCACGCGCGCGCAGCGCCGGACCGAGCTGGTCGTCTGGCGCCCCGCGCCACGATCAGAGGCCGACGACGACGCCACGCCCTGAACGAGGGGTAGCCTGACCGGGCGCCGTCCCGTCATCGCGGCGCCCGTCCCTCCGCTCGGGGCGGAGAGCAGGAGGACCGCCGTGGACCACGACAGCAGCACCCCGCGCGACGAGCGCGACGCCCGCCGGGAGCAGGCCGCCCAGGAGCAGTCCGCCCAGGAGCAGGTGTCGAACGCTGCACGACAGGAGCAGGCCCCGGACGCCACGCGCGCGTCCCGCAGGACGCCCGTCGTCCCCGACAACGGGTTCTCCCGCGAGTCCTACGCGATCCACGCCGCCCGCAGCGACCTCCCCCTCTTCTCGGACGCGCTGAACGTTGGCCGCGACGACTCCGGCTGGCTGTCGTCGCTCTCGAGCACCCTCGCCGGACCCACCGGGCCGGTCGGCTCCCCGGACTCGGCCGCCGAGACAGCGCAGGCCGCGCTCGACCGCCGCACACGCCGTCGGAGCGACGAGTCCGACTCCTGAGCCGCGGCTCCGGCTAGTCGCGCAGGCGCGTCGCGGCCATCCGGGCGTCGACCAGGCGGCCGCCGCTGAGGCGGGCGAGGATCACGGAGCCGAACGGCAGCGCGCGCACGAGGGGCAGGCCCTCGACCCGCTCCTCGTCCGTGTAGCCGAGGAGGACGTACATCCCGACCACGGCGATCGCGGCGATCGTCGCGACCCGCGCCGGGATCTGGTCCATCGTGCCGCCTCCGCCGTCGATCGGCTCGGCGAGCGTGACGCACATGAGGAAGATCGACGCGTAGACCGCCAGGTGCACGTGGGAGCGGCTCCACGGGCGCGCGAGCGCGGCGATCGGCAGGATCCAGAGGGCGTACCAGGGGTGGATGGCGGTCGACGCCGTCACGAACGCGAGCAGCGCGCCGGACAGGCGGGCGAGCGGATCGATGGAGCGCCGCGACAGCATGAGGCGCGCAGCGATCAGGCCGGCGAGCCCGAGCGCGAGGATCTTGACCACGGCGATCGCCGCGGCGGGGTCGTGACCGGTGAACTCGACGGCGCGGGAGACCGAGACCGTGACGAACGACATCGGCGCGTACCAGTGCAGGATCGAGCCGGGCACGACCATCGCCGCGACCCAGCCGACCCCGACGCCCGCGAGCAGCCCGACGGCGACCACGAGGCCGAGCGCTCCGGCGCCCGTCCAGAGCCAGCCGCGGGCGCGCTCGCGCCACGTCGCGTCGTGGCGCAGCCACAGGAGCGCGAGCACGGGGAGCGCGATCACGGCGATCGGCTTGATCGCGATCGCTCCGGCCATCAGCACGACGGCGGCGATGCGCCGGTCGGTCTGGGCGTAGTAGAGCGACGCGAGGATGAGCGCCAGCATCACGGAGTCGTTGTGGCCGGCGACGACGAAGAGCACGAGGGTCAGCGGGTTGGCGACGATCGTCCAGGCGGTGAGCGGGACCGAGAGGCCGCGCAGGCGCGCCAGGCGGAGCGCGTAGACGGCCATGACGGCCACGCCCGCGACCGACACGGCGCGGAGCATCGCGATCGAGAGCTCGGGTGCGCCGTAGCCCGCGAACTGCACGGCGGTGCGCTCGATCAGGAGGTAGAGGGGCCCGTAGGGCGTGGGCGTGTCGGCCCAGAGCGGGTCGACGCCGAGGTCGAACCAGCCCGGGAGCGTCGCGACGCCGTGGGTGTAGGGGTCGATGCCCTGGGTCATCAGACGACCCTGCGCCACGTAGGAGAACATGTCGTGGCTGAACAGCGGCACCGTCACGAGGAGCGGAGCGGTCCAGGCGAGGGCCGCCACCACGATGGTGCGGACGGAGCCGGGGCCCGCCGCGAGCGCGACCGTGCGCAGGCGGAGCCACGCGATCAGCAGCAGCATCCCGCCGCCCACGACGAGGGCGCCGCTGGACTCGGTGAGCCAGCCCGTGGCGCGGATCGAGGCGACGAGAGGCCAGTCGCGGATGGGCGAGCCGGCGGGCAGGTAGCCCACGCCGAGCGAGCCGAGGAGGATCGCGATCGAGCCCAGCATGCCCGTCGCCAGCGGTGCAGCCTCCATGAAGCGGAGCCGCGGCCGGCGCTGCCGTCCCGTTGCCCGGGCCGTGACCGGCCGCTCGATCGTCCCCCGTGAAGCCATCGGAGCCACGCTAAAGGATGGGACTCCGAAGTGCATGGACGGCCGGTGAACGGTTGATCAGTCGGCGCTCAGGTTGTACAAGCACCCGGACGCGCTCCGATCAGGGCAGGCGCGGCACCGGGGCCGGCTCCGCGAAGCGCAGCTGGTTGCCGAACGGGTCGATCACGTCGAGCGCGAAGCCGAACGGCGTGCGGGTGATCCGCGGGTTGAGGTAGGGGTAGGCCTTCGCGTCGAGCTCGGCGTGCAGCTCGCGGACACCGCGGAGGGCGACGTGCACGGCGGCGCCAGGACTGCCGTCGCGGTGGTGCTCGCTGAGGTGCAGGCGGAGCCCCGAGCGCGACACCTGCAGGTAGAGGGGGGCGTCGAGCGCGGCGCGGTGCTCCCAGTCCACCTCGAAGCCGAGGTAGTCGACGTAGAACTCGCCCGCCTTGGCGACCGAGAAGATCCGCAGGATCGGCACGGCCGCCTCCAGTCGCACCGGCTCGAGCCGGTCCGGCTCCTCCGCGCTCGACCGGTCCCGTGCACGCCGTCTCGTCTCCACGCCACGAGGCTAGCCGCCCTGCGGTCGGCCCGGAGCCGGAGGGTCAGTCGACGAGATCGAGACCGCGCAGCAGCCGGAGGGTCTCGACCCCGGCGGGCGGGCAGCGGCCCGCATCGGAGCCGTCGACCCAGTGCAGCGAGTCGATCTCGCCGCTCGGGCGCGCCTCCCGGTCGAGCTCGGCGGCGAAGACGCTCATGTGGACCTCCCGCCCCTCCGGCTCGCCGTGCGCCTGGGTGCGGACGGTGAACAGGGGCTCGAGGCCGAGCGCGACGGCACCGAGCTCCTCGCGGGCCTCGCGGGCCGCCGCCTCGATCCCGCTCTCGCCCTCGTCGACCTTGCCGCCGGGGAGGTAGAGGACGTCGCGGCCCCGCGCCGTGACCATCAGGACGCGCCGGTCGCGGAGGACGGCGACGGCGGACACGACGATCGGCGGGAGGGTGCTCATCCGCTCATCATGCCCGCCGCGGGAGGACCGTCGCGGCGCCCCCGCGGCTACCATGGGGGCACACCAGAAGGACGCGCGCAGCCGGCGCGCGCCGGGGCCCCGTGCGCCCGAACAGCTGAGGAGCAACCCGTGGCAGAACCCACCACCCTCGACAAAGTCATCACCCTCGCGCAGCACAGGGGATTCGTCTTCCCCTCGGGTGAGATCTACGGGGGCACCCGCTCCGCGTGGGACTACGGGCCGCTCGGCGTGGAGTTCAAGGAGAACATCAAGCGCCAGTGGTGGAAGACCTTCGTGCAGGGCCGGGGCGACGTCGTCGGCCTGGACTCCGCGGTCATCCTGCCCACGGCGATCTGGCACGCCTCGGGACACGTCGGCGTCTTCTCGGACCCGCTGACCGAGTCGCTGATCACCCACAAGCGCTACCGCGCCGACCACCTCTTCGAGAAGTACGAGGAGGTCAACGGCCACCCGCCCGTGAACGGCCTCGCCGACATCCCCGACCCGGAGCACCCCGACAAGGTCGGCCAGTGGACCGAGATCAAGCAGTTCTCGGGCCTGATGAAGACCTACCTCGGCGTCGTCGACGACGAGTCGGGGCTGCACTACCTGCGTCCCGAGACCGCCCAGGGCATCTTCACCAACTTCGCGAACGTGCTGCAGAGCGCCCGTCGCAAGCCGCCCTTCGGCATCGGCCAGATCGGCAAGGCGTTCCGCAACGAGATCACCCCCGGCAACTTCATCTTCCGCACCCGCGAGTTCGAGCAGATGGAGCTCGAGTTCTTCGTCGAGCCCGGCACGGACGAGGAGTGGCAGGAGACCTGGATGCAGCTCGCCTGGGACTGGTTCGTCGGGCTCGGGATGAACCCCGAGAACATCCGGCAGTACGAGCACCCGAAGGACAAGCTCTCCCACTACTCGAAGCGCACCGTCGACATCGAGTACCGCTTCAGCTTCGCCTCGGGCGAGTGGGGCGAGCTGATGGGAGTCGCGAACCGCACCGACTACGACCTCAAGACGCACATCGAGCACTCGGGCAAGGACCTCTCGTTCTTCGACCAGAACAAGAACGAGCGCTACGTGCCGTTCGTGATCGAGCCGTCGTTCGGCCTCACCCGCGCGCTCATGGCGTTCCTCGTCGACGCCTACGAGGAGCAGGAGCTGCCGCCGAACGCCAAGGGCAAGGTCGAGACGCGGACCGTGCTGCACCTCGACCCGCGCCTCGCGCCGGTGAAGGTGGCCGTGCTGCCGCTCTCGCGCAACGAGGCCCTCTCGCCGCTCGCGCGCCGCGTCGCCGACCAGCTGCGCCAGCTCTGGAACGTCGACTTCGACGACTCCGGAGCGATCGGCCGCCGCTACCGCCGCCAGGACGAGATCGGCACCCCGTACTGCGTGACCGTCGACTTCGACTCGCTCGAGGACGACGCCGTGACCGTCCGCGACCGCGACACGATGAAGCAGGAGCGCATCCCGCTCGAGCAGCTCGAGTCGTACCTCTTCACCGGGCTCCGCGGGGCCTGACGCTCCTCCGGGACGCCGCCGACCGGACGGGCCGGCGGCGTCCCGCCGAACGCGGTCCAGCCGGCCCTGCGGTCAGCGCTCGCGGGCGAGCAGGGCGAAGACGAGGGTCGAGGTCCACTCGCCCTTGCAGAACTCGTCCTCCCGGTGGTGCGCCTCGAGGCGCATCCCGAGGCGCTCGCAGAGGCGGGCGGAGGCGGTGTTCCGAGCGTCGAGCTGCGCGATCACGCGGTGGGCGCCGAGGGTGTCGAACGCGAGGTCGAGCAGCGCCCGGGCGGCCTCGGTCGCGTAGCCGCGCCCCTGCGCCTCCGGGTGCAGCACCCAGCCGATCTCGACCGCCTCCTGCTCGACGGACGTCGCGATGAGGGTGAGGTCGCCGATCATCCGCCCGGCGAGGACGCCCTTCCGGGGGACGATCGCCAGCACGGCCACGTCGCCGTCGGCGGCGAGCCGTGTCGAGGGGAGGCGGCGCTGCAGGTGCGCCCGCGACTCCTCGGGGGTGCGCACCGGCCAGCGGAGGAACCGGACGGCGTCGGCGTCGCCCTGGTAGCGCGCGTGGTCCTCGGCGTCCTCCGGTCCGAGGGGACGCAGGAGCAGGCGCTCGGTGAGCAGCGGCGCGGAGCGCAGCGGCTCCGCATCGAAGGGGAGCCGGAGGCTCACGCGGTGGCGGCGTCCGCGTCGGGGCGCGCGGCGGCGGCGGGCTCGGCCGGGACCTCGATGCCGAAGAGCGCCTCGAGCCCGGTGAGGTAGGCCTCCTGGGCTCCGGCGCGCGCGTAGTCGCGGGCGCGGACGCTCGGGGTGTGCAGCAGGACTCCGGCGAGGTGGCGGAGCGCCTGCTCGGTGCGGCCGTCCTCGTCGCCGCGCGAGCGGGCCCGCTCGATCTCGGCGTCGAGCGCGTCGAACACGTGGGCGCGCAGGGCGACGACGGCCGGAGTGAGGCTCTTCTCGTCGGCGACGTCCGAGAACTTCCGGGCCGCCTTGTCGACGAGCGCGCGCGCCTGCTGCGACGCGTCGAGCACGTCGAGAGGCGCGTGCAGGCTGATCGTCTCGAGGTCGAGGAGCTCGACGCCGGCGACCGAGGTGACGTCGGAGGCGACGTTGCGCGGCAGGCCCAGGTCGATCACGAGCTGGCGCTCGCGGGAGAAGCCCTGGAGGCGCCCGGCGGCGAGCAGAGCGGCGTCGAGCACCGGCTCCTGGGTCGTGGTGCAGGTGATGACGATGTCGGCCGAGACCGCCTCGAGCGCGAGATCGGCGGCGGCGATGGGCCGGAGCGAGCGGCGGGCGGCGAAGCCCTCGGCGCGGCCGGAGGGGGAGTGCACGGCGATGTCCACCACTCCGCGGTCGCGCAGGGCCGCGACGGTCGCCCGCGCGTAGCTGCCGGTGCCGACGAGGAGGACGCGGGCGGCCCGCCAGTCGGTGACGCGGCTCGCGGCCAGGTCGAGCGCGAGGCGCACGATCGAGCGGCCGGCGCTGCCGAGGCCGGTGCGGTTCTTGATGCCGCGCGAGGTCTGCGAGGCGCGCTGGAACAGCCGCTCGAGCTCGGAGGAGGTGGTGCCGAGGCGGCGCGCCTCCTCGAGGGAGCGGCGGACCTGGCCCGCGATCTCGCCCTCGCCGACCACGACGGACTCGAGCCCGCTGGAGACGGCGAAGAGGTGCTCGGCCACCCGGTCGCCCGAGACGACGTCGACGCTCCCACGCAGCTCGTCCTGCTCGACGCCGGTCGCGGCGCTGACGGCGGCGGTGGCGGCCTCGACGGCGACGGCCTGCGCGGCGGTCAGCGGCTCCTCGATGTCGAGGTAGGCCTCGAAGCGGTTGCAGGTCGCGACGACGACGGCTCCGGAGACGAAGTCGATCCCCTCGGAGAGGGCCGCGGTCACGGCGGAGGAGTCGACGGAGAGCTTCTCGAGGAGATCGAAGCTGGCGTTCTTGTGCGACGCCGTCAGACACAGAAGCACCACGTCAGTCTACCCGCGCTCTGCGGGGCGGGGTCCCCGGACTGGGGAGGAATGCACGGATGCGCCTGGAATAATGCCGCGGTGACCTCCCCCACCGACGGCCTGCTCGATCCGCTGCACCCCCTCTCCGCCGGCCGCACGGCCGACTCGCTGCTCCTGCGCGCCTACCGCTCCGAGCGGGGCGAGAGGACGCCCGTCTGGTTCATGCGCCAGGCCGGCCGCAGCCTCCCGGAGTACCGGGCCCTGCGCACCGACACGAAGATGCTCGACGCCTGCCTCGACCCGGCGCTGGCGAGCGAGATCACCCTGCAGCCGGTGCGGCGCCACGGAGTGGACGCGGCCATCTTCTTCAGCGACATCGTGATCCCGCTGCGGCTCGCGGGCGTCGGCGTCGACATCGTCCCCGGGCGCGGTCCGGTGCTCGAGAAGCCGGTGCGCACGGCCGCCGACGTCGCCGAGCTCGCCTCGATCGACCCGTCCGTGCTCGACGAGACGCTCGAGCCCATCCGCGAGGGCGTGCGCCGCACCGTCGCGGGCCTCGGCGACACTCCGCTCATCGGCTTCGCCGGCGCTCCCTTCACCCTGGCCGCCTACCTGGTGGAGGGCGGCCCGTCCAAGGACCACCTGCGCGCGCGGACGATGATGCACGCCGACCCCGCCGCCTGGGCCCAGCTGATGGAGTGGACCGCCGAGGTCACCGGCCGCTTCCTCCGCGCGCAGGTGCTCGCCGGGGCCAGCGCCGCGCAGCTCTTCGACTCCTGGGCCGGGGCGCTCTCGCTCTCGGACTACACGACCCACGTCGCTCCCGCCTCCGCGCGCGCCCTCGTCCACGTGCGCGACCTCGCGTTCGACCACGGGGAGACGCGCCGCAACGTCCCGATCGTGCACTTCGGCGTCGGCACCGGCGAGCTGCTCGGAGCGATGCACGGCATCGGCGCCGACGTGGTGGGCGTCGACTACCGGATCCCGCTCGACGAGGCCAACCACCGCCTCGGCGGCTTCGTGCCGGTGCAGGGCAACGTCGACCCGGCGCTGCTGACCGCGCCGTGGGAGGTCCTCGAGTCCCACGTCGACGACGTGCTCCGCCGGGGCCTGAGCGCCCCCGCGCACGTGCTCAACCTCGGCCACGGCGTGCCGCCCGAGACCGACCCCGACGTGCTCACGCGCCTCGTCGCGTTCGTGCACGCCTGGCGGCCGTGAGCGAGGAGCGCCCCCGCGACGCGGCGTCGTACGACGTCGCGGTCGTCGGCGGCGGAGTGGCGGGGCTCGCCGCCGCCGCGGAGTGCCTGCGCATCGGCCTGCGCGTCGTGGTGCTCGAGGCGGGGGAGCGGGTCGGCGGCTCCGTCTCTCCGCTCGCGCTGGCCGGAGCCGCGCTCGACGCGGGCGCCGAGAGCTTCGCCACCCGCGGCGGCCACGTCGAGCGGGCGCTCGCCGCGCTGACCCTCGACGGCGTCCCGCTCGCCGAGTCGATCGTCGAGCCGCGGACGCACGGCTCGTGGCTGCACCTCTCCAACGGCCGCTCCGTGCCGTCGCCCCGGGCCGGCATCCTCGGCATCCCCGGCACGCCGCTCGCCCCCGACGTCGTGCGGGCGATCGGCCGCCGCGGTGCCTGGCGCGCCTGGCTCGACACCCTGATGCCCGTGCTGCGCATCGGCCGCGCCCACTCCCTCGCCGAGCTGGTGCGCACCCGGATGGGCGAGCGCGTGCTCGAGGACCTGGTCGCGCCGGTCGTCTCGGGCGTGTACTCGAGCCGGCCGGACGACATCGACGTCGACCTGGCCGCACCCGGACTGAACGGCGCGCTCACCCGCGCGGGCTCCCTCGCCCGGGCCGTGGCAGCCCTCCGCGCGAACCTCCCGGCCGGAGTCGCGGTCCGCGGGCTCGAGGGCGGGATGCACCGCCTGGTCGCCGCGCTGGTCCAGCGGATCGACTACCTCTCCGGCGAGATCCGCACCGGCGCCTCCGTGCAGCGGCTCGAGGGCTCCGACGGGGACTTCGTCCTGACCCTCGCCGACGGCGCTCTGAGCGCCCGAGCGGTGATCGTCTCGACCCCGGAGCGCGACGCCCGGGCGCTGCTCGCCGGCCTCGCCCCCGCCGTCGCGGAGCGCGCCGACGAGGCGCCCCACGACTCCGTCGAGCTGGTGACCCTCGTCCTCGACGACGCCCGCCTGGACGCAGCCCCCCGCGGCTCCGGTGTGCTCGTGGCGCCCACCGCCACCGACGTCACGGCCAAGGCGATCACGCACGCGACCGCGAAGTGGGACTGGCTGGCCGCCTCCCTCCCTCCCGGGCGCCACGTGCTGCGCCTCTCCTACGGGCGCCCGGGCGAGCGCCCGCCGCTCGAGGGGCGCACCGATGCCGAGGCGGCCGCGATCGCCCTGCTCGACGCCTCGACGCTGCTCGGACTCGCCCTCGATCCGGCGTCGCTCGTCGACTCCGCCCGGGTGCGCTGGGCCAACGTCCGGCCCGCCGCGGCGCTCGGCCGCCGCGCGCACCTGGAGGCGTTCCGCGAGGCGCTCCTCCCGATCGAGGGAGTCGCCGTGACCGGCACCTGGATCGCGGGCACGGGCCTCGCCTCGGTGCTCCCGCACGCCGCCGAGACGGCCGCCCTTATCCGGCGCCGACTGGTGCGTCAAGGAGTCGGGCTGCCGAGCGACGCCCACGACGCCGACGGCTACTCTTAGGCCCAGGCATCCGCGCGAGCGCGCGGCGTGCCCCGGCGCGAGTGGTCACCGACCGCGTGGACGATCGCGAGAGCGACCCAGGACGAGGAGTAGGCGTGAAGGGCAAGATTCTTTTCGTGGCAGGAGCCGCAGCCGGGTACGTGCTGGGAGCACGCGCCGGCCGCAAGCGGTACGAGCAGATCGCCTCGGCGGCAGGCCGCTTCTGGCGGACCCAGCCGGTGCAGGACGTCGCGGGCGCCGTCGGCGGTGCCGCGAAGACCCAGCTGAGCAGCGTCTCGGACAAGGCGTACGAGGTCGTGCGCTCGGTGGTCGTCAAGGCCGTGTCCGGCGGCAGGAAGGCCCAGGGAGCGAGCGACGCGGAGGCGTCGGCGGCCGCCCGCAAGGCGGCCTCGAAGGTCGACGAGGCCGCGGCGTCGGCCGGCTCCGGCGGGTCGACGACGTCCACCTCCACCAGCAGGGCCTAGTGCTCATCCCTCCGGCCGTGCCAGGCGCGCGCCGGCCGGCACGTCCCACCCTCGAGGAGCTCCCGTGGTGAACGAACGCAATCCCAAGAACGCCCGATCACTGGGAGAGCTGGTCAGCGACCTGCCCGGCCTCGTGATCGAGCTCGTCAAGGCCGAGGTCGCCTCGCTGAAGAACGAGCTGGCGGGCAAGGCGAAGAGCGCGGGTCTGGCCGTCGGCCTGTTCGCGGTCGCGGCCTTCCTCCTCCTGACCGCGTGGGCGACGCTGGTCGCCTTCGCGATCATCGGCATCGCCTCCTGGCTGCCGGCTTGGCTGTCGGCGCTGATCGTGACGGTCTTCTTCCTCCTGGTGGCCGTGATCCTCGCCCTCGTCGGCGTGCGCACCATCAAGAAGGCCGTGCCGCCGGTGCCGCAGGACTCGATCGACAGCATCAAGAAGGACGTCCAGGCGTTCAAGGGAGTGGGCAGCTATGACAACTGAGCGATCCGTCAGCAGCACCACGCCCCGCTTCGTCGACCCGGCCGAGCTGAAGCCCGGCCAGCTGAAGGCCGACATCGAGCGCGCTCGCTCCGAGCTCGCCGCGACCCTCGACGCGATCGAGTACAAGGTCAACGTGCCGCGCAAGGTGCGTACCGCCCAGCGGACGATCGAGCGCAAGCTCCAGGTGGTGCGCCGCCAGAACCCCTCCGCGCTGATCGCCGGAGCGGTCGGCGCCGCCGCCGCCGTGGGCCTCGTCGTCTGGGGCGTCGCGAAGCAGATCATCGAGGACTGAGTGCCGGAGGGCCCGGGGCGCTAGCGTCCCGGGCCCTCCGGCGCCAGAGCCCCCGCCGCTTTTGTGCATCGGCACGAGCGGAGGGATGATGGATCAATGACCGATCAGACCGCCGGCACGGCGGGTCCCGTTCAGTCCGCCCCCGACACGAGCGCCGCCGCTCCGGCGCCGCAGCCCCCCGCCGATCAGGATCACTCCGATCAGGCCCTGGGATACACGCTCTGGGCGGTTCTCCGCAGGGATCCCGCACGTCCGTTCACCCTCTCCAGCGACGCCGTGGATCCCGCGGTGAAGCAGTACGAGCACCTCGTCGCCCAGCTCGAGGGCCAGGGCGTGACCGTTCGCGGCACCTACGACGTCTCGGCCCTGCGCGCCGACGCCGACATCATGCTGTGGCTCACGGGCCCGGCGCCCGAGGAGCTGCAGCGGGCCTACCGCGAGCTGCGGCGCACGGAGCTGCTGGTCGGCCTCCTGCCGACGTGGAACGCGATGGGCGTGCACCGCGACGCCGAGTTCAGCTCGAACCACCTCCCCGCCTACATGCGCGGGAAGGCGCCGGCCCGCTGGCTCACGGTCTACCCCTTCGTCCGCTCCTACGAGTGGTACATCCTCCCCGAGGAGGAGCGCCGCGCGATGCTCGCCCAGCACGGGCGCCAGGGCTCGCGGTTCCGCTCCGTCCTGACCAACACGGTCGCCTCGTTCTCGCTCGGCGACTACGAGTGGATCCTCGCCCTCGAGGACGAGGAGCTCGTCAACCTCGTCGACCTCATGCGCGACCTGCGCGCCACGGAGGCCCGCCGCCACGTGCGCGAGGAAGTCCCCTTCTACACAGGACGGCGCATCGACGCCGACCAGATCGCCGAGGTGCTCCGATGAGCGACACGACCAGCGAGCCGATCCTCGTCCGCGGGGCCACCCCCGCGGCGGCGTCCGGCCCCGAGCACGTCGAGGTCCCCGTGGCCTACGACGCGATCCTCCTCGCCGGCTTCGGTGGGCCCGAGGGCCAGGACGACGTCATCCCGTTCCTCCGCAACGTCACCCGCGGCCGCGGCATCCCGGAGGAGCGCCTCGAGGAGGTCGCCCACCACTACCGCCACTTCGGCGGCGTCAGCCCGATCAACGCGCAGAACCGCGCGTTGAAGAAGGCGCTCGAGGCCGAGCTCGCGAACCGCGGCATCGACCTCCCCGTGCTCTGGGGCAACCGCAACTGGGCGCCCTACATGAGCGAGGCCGTCGCCGAGGCGAAGGAGCGCGGGTTCACCAACCTGCTCGCCATCGCCACCAGCGCGTACTCCTCCTTCTCGTCCTGCAGGCAGTACCGCGAGGACTACGCGGCAGCGCTCGACGCGACCGGCCTCGAGGGCGAGCTGCGGATCGACAAGGTGCGGCAGTTCTTCGACCACCCCGGCTTCGTGATGCCGTTCATCAAGGCCGTCCACGACGGGCTCGACGAGCTGCGCGAGCGGATGCCCGACCTCGATGTCACGTCCGAGGTGGAGGTGCTGTTCTCGACGCACTCGATCCCCATGGCCGACGCCGAGCGCAGCGGACCCCACGAGCGCCACGACGACGGCACCGTCGTCGACGTGCACGAGTTCGGACCGGGCGGCGCCTACGAGGCGCAGCACCTCGCCGTCGCCGAGGTCGTCATGGCCGCCGCCACGGACGAGGACGTGCCCTGGCAGCTGGTCTACCAGTCGCGCTCCGGCCCGCCCACCCAGCCCTGGCTCGAGCCGGACATCAACGACGCCATCGCGGAGCTGCCGGCGCGCGGCCGCCGCGCGCTGCTGATCGTCCCGCTCGGCTTCGTGTCCGACCACATGGAGGTCATGTGGGACCTCGACAACGAGGCCCTCGAGACCTCGGAGGAGCACGGACTCGTCGCGCTCCGCGTCGCGACCCCCGGCACGGACCCGGTCTACGTCTCCGGCCTGGTCGACCTGGTCCTCGAGCGCGTCAACGGCGTGCCGACCGAGGACCGGGCCTCGATGACGGCGCTCGGCCCCTGGTACGACGTCTGCCGCCCCGGCTGCTGCGAGAACGTGCGAGCGGGGTTCAAGCCCGCCCTGGCGGGAATCGCACCGTGATGAGGAGTCGTCTGTCGTGAGCATCAGAGTCGGCACCCGCGCGAGCGCGCTCGCGGTGGCGCAGACCCGGATGACGGCCGATCTGATGTCGGCCGCCGCGGGGGTCCCCGTGGAGCTGGTGCGCATCGAGTCGGACGGCGACCGTATGCGCGGCTCGCTCGCCTCCCTCGGCGGCACCGGCGTGTTCGTCAGCGCCCTGCGCGACGCGCTGCTCGCCGGGCGCTGCGATGCGATCGTGCACTCGCTGAAGGACCTGCCCACCGCTCCGGTGGAGGGCCTGCTGCTCGGAGCGGTCCCCGAGCGGGAGGACCCGCGCGACGCGCTCTGCGCCCGCGACGGGCTCACCCTGGCGACCCTGCCGGTCGGAGCCCGCGTGGGCACGGGCTCGCCCCGTCGGCGCGCGGCGCTGCTGGCCGCCCGTCCCGACCTCGAGATCGTGGACATCCGCGGCAACATCGACACCCGGCTCCGAAGGGTGCTGCCCGGCAGCGACTCGCCGCTGGACGCGATCGTGCTCGCCCTGTCCGGCCTGCGCCGCCTCGGCCGGGTCGATGCGATCACCGAGGTGCTCGGCTTCGACGTCTCGCCGCACGCCCCCGGTCAGGGAGCGCTGGCCATCGAGGTGCGCGACGAGGAGCCGTCGGAGGAGCTGCGTGCCGCTCTCGCGGCGGTCGAGCACGTGCCGACCCGCGCGGCGATCACGGCCGAGCGGTCGCTCCTCGCCTCCCTCGAGGCCGGGTGCGCCGCTCCGATCGGAGCCTCCGCGGTCGTCGAGGAGGACCGCGTGGTCCTGCACGGCGTGGTCTTCGCCGTCGACGGCACGGCGTCCCTCGCACGGGAGGTCGCGGAGCCGGTCGGTAACGGTTCGGTCGGCGGTGGTCGACACCGGGCGGATCCGCAGTATGGTGGTCGCGAACAGCCCGTCGTCGAAGCCGCGTTCCGTTGCGGCTCTCTGCTCGCTGACGCGCTTCTCGGTGCGGGTGCCGCCGAACTCGCACCCCTGGGAGCCCCTTCGTGATCGTCCCCGCCGCCTACTCCCAGTGGGAGAAGCCGTTGCAGGGGTGGCGCATCCTCGTCCCCCGCGGAGGCCCGTGGGGGGACGGTGTCGCCGCCGCTCTCCGAGCCAAGGGAGCCTCGCCCGTCGTCGCTCCGATGATCAACTTCGCGCCGACCGACGACTTCCCCGCGCTCGAGCAGGCCCTCGCCGACCTGGAGGCCGGCGCCTTCGACTGGATGACCGTCACGAGCGCGACCACGGTCGACGTCCTCTCCCTCCTGCGCACCACCGTGCCCGCCAGCACCAGGGTGGCGGCGGTCGGCGAGACCACGGCGGCCGCGCTCGTCGCCGCCGGGTACTCCGTCGACCTCGTCCCCTCCGAGGACAACTCCGCCCGCGGCCTCCTGGCCGAGTGGGAGGAGGCGACCGGCGGCCGGCACCCCCTGCGCGTGCTCACGCTGCGGTCCGAGATCGCCAAGCCGCTGCTCACCGAGGGCCTCACCCGCATCGGGCACGACGTGCGCTCCGTGGTCGCCTACCGCACGGTCGGCGTCCCGGTGGAGGAGCGCGTCGTGGCGGATGTCGCCGGCGGAGCCGTGCACGCGATCCTCGTCACATCGGGCAGCGTCGCGGAGCAGGTCCAGAAGCAGCTCGGCCCGGTGCCCGAGTCGATCCTCGTCGCCGCGATCGGCCCGCAGACCGCGAAGGACGCCCGCGCCTTCGGCCTGCGCGTCGACGTCGTCGCCGACGAGCGCTCGGCCTCCTCCCTCATCGACGCGGTCGCCGCCGTCGCCACGGAGCGCGCTCCCCGCTGAGCCGCCTCCCCGGCGCGACGTCGGCCGGGAGGGGCGGGCCTCGCCCTACAGGCCAGGGATCCGCTTCTCGGCTGATGTCGTGCGTCCGGAGCACCTCCACGGGGTGGGGCGTCCGCGCTCCCGGGAGGTGCTCGGCAGGGCGGGATTACGCTGGAGGACATGACTGCCATCCGCCCGCGCCGCCTCCGCACGACCCCCGCGCTCCGCCGCCTCGTCCAGGAGACGCGCATCCACCCGGCGCAGCTGATCCTGCCCCTCTTCGTGGCCGAGGGGATCACCGAGGCCCGGCCGATCGGGTCGATGCCCGGCGTGATGCACCACTCGCTGGACAGCGTCCGCGGAGCGGTGACGGAGGCGGCCGAGGCGGGGATCGGCGGCGTGATGCTGTTCGGCGTGCCGACCACGCGCGACGCGGTCGGCTCCGGTGCGACCGACCCCGACGGCGTGCTCAACGCCGCGACGCGGGTCGTCGTGGAGGAGGTCGGCGACGCGCTGGTCGTGCAGACCGACCTGTGCCTGGACGAGTTCACCGACCACGGCCACTGCGGCGTGCTCGACGACCGTGGGCGCGTCGACAACGACGCCACGCTCCTCCGCTACGAGGAGATGGCGCTCGCCCAGGCCGAGGCCGGCTCCCACCTGCTCGGGCTCTCGGGGATGATGGACGGCCAGGTCGGAGCGATCCGCGCCGCTCTCGACGGCGCCGGGCACCTGGACACCGCGATCCTCGCGTACTCGGCGAAGTACGCCTCCAGCTTCTACGGTCCGTTCCGCGAGGCCGTGCAGTCCACGCTGGAGGGCGATCGCCGCACCTACCAGCAGGACCCGGCCAACCGCCGCGAGGGCCTGCGCGAGGCGACCCTCGACCTCGCCGAGGGAGCCGACGTGGTGATGGTGAAGCCGGCCATGAGCTACCTCGACGTGCTCTCGGACGTCGCCGCCGTCTCGGACGTGCCGGTCTGGGCGTACCAGGTGTCGGGGGAGTACGCGATGATCGAGGCCGCCGCCGCGAACGGCTGGATCTCGCGCGAGCCGGCGATCCTGGAGTCGGTCACGGGGATCCTCCGCGCGGGGGCCGACGCGGTTCTCACGTACTGGGCCGTCGAGATCGCCCGCGACCTGCTGAAGTAGCCGCTCCTCCTCCCGGGAGCGAGCCTCGGCGTCTCGTCCGAAAGCGCTCCTCCGGCGCGAGGGCGCCGGGCGGCGCGCGTAACCTGGAGGGGTGACCACCTCGGCGAACGACACCCTGTACGAGCGTGCCCGGCACGCGATCCCCGGAGGCGTCAACTCGCCCGTCAGAGCGTTCCGCTCGGTCGGCGGGACCCCGCGCTTCATGGTCTCGGCCGCCGGCCCATACATCACGGACGCGGACGGGCGCGAGTACGTCGACCTCGTCTGCTCCTGGGGCCCCGCGGTCCTCGGGCACGCGCACCCCGAGGTCGTCGCGGCGGTGCAGGAGGCGGCCGCCCGCGGTCTCTCGTTCGGCGCGTCCACTCCCGCCGAGACGGATCTCGCCGAGCTGGTCGAGGCGCGGATCACGGCCGGGGGAGTCTCGCCGATCGAGAAGCTCCGCCTGGTCTCCACCGGCACCGAGGCGACGATGACGGCGATCCGCCTCGCCCGCGGCGTCACCGGCCGCGACCTGCTGATCAAGTTCTCCGGCCACTACCACGGCCACTCCGACGGACTGCTCGCCGATGCCGGCTCCGGTCTCGCGACCCTCTCGCTGCCCGCCTCCGCCGGCGTCACGGCCGCGACCGCGGCCCAGACGATCGTGCTGCCGTACAACGACCTCGAGGCGGTGCGCGCGGTCCTGGCCGAGCGCGGCGCCGACATCGCGGCGGTCATCACCGAGGCCGCGGCCGCCAACATGGGCGTCGTCGCTCCGGATCCCGGCTTCAACGCGGCCCTCGCCGACCTCGTGCACGCGAACGGCTCGCTGCTGATCATGGACGAGGTGCTGACCGGCTTCCGCGTGAGCGCCGGCGGCTGGTGGGGGCTCGAGAACCGAGGCGCCGAAGCTCCGTACCGGGCCGACCTCTACACCTTCGGCAAGGTCATCGGCGGAGGGATGCCGGTCGCGGCCCTCGGCGGCCGTGCGGACGTCATGGACCACCTGGCGCCGCTCGGGCCGGTGTACCAGGCGGGCACCCTCTCCGGGAACCCGGTCGCGGTGGCCGCGGGCATCCGGACGCTGCAGCTGGCCGACGACGCGGTCTACGCCTCGCTGGACGCCACGGCGCTGACCCTCCAGCGCGAGGTGTCGGCGGCGCTGACGGCCGAGGGCGTCGCGCACACGGTGCAGACGGCCGGCAGCCTCTTCAGCTTCATGTTCACGGACCTGGGCCGGCCGGTGCGCGACTACGCCGAGGTCCAGGCGCAGGAGTCGTTCCGCTACCCGGCGTTCTTCCACGCGATGCTCGACGCGGGCGTCTCGCTGCCGCCGTCGGTGTACGAGGCCTGGTTCGTCTCGGCCGCGCACGACGACGCGGCGATCGGGCGCATCGTGGACGCGCTGCCGGCGGCGGCGAAGGCCGCGGCGGCCGCTCGGGCGTAGGCTCCTGGGCCACCCGCGGATCAGGCGGGAGGCGCCCGCCGCACCGGAGCGGCGGACGTCCCGCGCGCCCGGCCGCCGGCGTGCGGCGACCGGACAGGGGCCCTCAGCCCCGGCGCGAGACCGACTTCGGCAGCACGAACACCAGCGCGAAGGCGGCGACCGCCATCAGGGTGCTGAGGAGCATCGCGGGAGCCGCGGCGTCGAGGAAGCCCGAGGCGACCGTGTCCGGACCCGTGATGACGAGGCTCCCGAACAGCACGCTGCCGATGACCGCGATGCCCACGGCCGAGCCGATGCGCTGGATCGCCGAGATCACGCCGCTCGCCGCGCCCGCGTCCTGCGGGTCGACGGTCGAGACGATGAACTGCACGTTCGGGGCGATGAAGAAGCCGTTGCCGAGGCCCGCGATCAGCAGCGGCGGCAGGAGCTGCCAGTTGCTGATCGAGTCCGGGGTCGCGGTCAGCAGCACCAGCCAGACCCAGCCGAGCCCGATGGCGAGCAGTCCGCTGCCCATCACCAGGACGTTGCGCCCCAGGCGCGCGGTCATCCGGTTGCTCTGCGAGGAGCTGATGATGCTGCCGATCGCGAAGGGGATCGACACCAGGCCCGACTCGAGCGCGGTGTGGCCGAGGCCCGACTGCCAGAGCAGCGAGATGGTGAAGAAGATGCTCGTGAAGGCCGCGAAGTAGACCAGCGCGAGGATCACGCCTCCGGTGAAGGCCGGGTGGCGGAACAGCGACGGCGGCACCAGGGGAGCGCGGCCGCGGCGGACGTGGAGGACCTCCCAGGCGCCGAACGCGGCGAGGAGCAGGACTCCGCCGGCGATCGAGAGGAAGGTCCACAGCGGCCAGCCCTCGTCCTCGCCCTGGATGAGCGGGACGAGCAGGGCGACCAGGCCGCCGGAGACGAGCACGAGGCCGAGCCAGTCGACGCCTCCGCTCGGGGCGCGGTCTCCGGCCTCGAGGTCGCGGCGGGCGGGGAGGAGGACCGCGGCGGCGATCAGGGTCGCGACGCCGATGGGCAGGTTCACCCAGAAGACCAGGCGCCAGCCGTTCTCGTCGCCGAAGGCCTGGATGATCAGGCCGCCGATGATCGGGCCGAGCGCCGACGAGACGCCGAGGACCGCGCCCATCACCGCGAAGGCCTTGCCGCGCGAGGGACCGCGGAAGAGGAGCTGGATGTAGGCGTTGACCGCCGGGACGAAGACGCCGCCCGCCAGGCCCTGCACGATGCGGGCGACGACGAGCTGGGTGTCGTCCGCGGCCAGTCCGCACGCGAAGCTGGCGACGGTGAAGAGGGCGATGCCGCTGACGAAGACCCACTTGTGCCCGAAGCGGTCGCCGAGGCGGCCGGCGGGGATGAGGGCGAGGCCGAACGCGAGGGCGTAGCCGGAGATGATCCAGGAGAGCGTCGACTCGGAGGCGTCGAGCGTGGTGCGGATGGTGGGAAGCGCCACGTTCACGATGGTCGTGTCGAGCAGGGCGATGAACATGCCCGCGAGCAGGACGATCAGCGAGCGCCAGGCGCGCTTGTCGGGGGCGGGAGGGGCGCCGGTCGATCGGGCGGTCGACGTCTCGGTCATCGCAGGAGTGCCTTTCGAGCAGGGGGGGGGAGGGGTGGTCCGTCAGACCTGTTCGAGGGACGCGACCGGATGTGAATGCTCGCAGGAGAAACCGGGTTTCCGCACGCCGGGATCTGTGGGGGCCTTCAGGCGGAGGGCTCGCCGCAGGCTCGCCTCGCGGGGTGTCAGCGGGTGCGCGACTCCGCCAGACGGGCGCAGTCGATGCAGAGCTCGGCCGTGGGCCGGGCGGCGAGGCGGGCGGCTCCGATCGGGCGGCCGCACGAGGCGCAGTCCCCGTAGCCGCCGGTGCCGAGGCGGGTGCGAGCGGCGTCGAGCTCGCGCGCCGTGCGGCCGAGAGCGTCGCGGACTCCGGCCATCCGCGACCACTCGGCCGAGAGCGGCGTGCCCTCCGGGTCGTGCTCGTCATCGGCGGTGCCGTCGGCACGGTCGCGCAGGAGCTCGGCCAGCGAGGCCTCGAGCCGGGCCGCCTCGTCGCGCGTCTCGGCCTGCCGCTCGGCCAGCAGCGCGTCGAGGAGGCGCGCCTCGTCCGGATCCATCGGCATCCGACCATGCTGCCACTCACGCGAGCGGCGGGGCATCATTGTGCGATCCGGCGCTGACCCGGCGGCGGGCGGCGGGGCACACTAGAGGCATGCCCGTCGTGACCGTGCTCCCCGACCGCCTCGAACTCCGCCTCACCGCGGCCGAGCGACTGCTCGCGTTCCACCGCAGCGACGTCGTCGTCGACCGGTCGAGCATCCGCTCGGCGACGGTCACCGAGGACCCCTGGATCTGGGTGCGGGGCATCCGCGCGCCGGGCACCGCGGTGCCGCTCACGCTCGCGGCCGGCACGTGGAAGTTCCACGGCGGCAAGGACTTCCTGCTGATCAAGCGCACCGCCTCGGCCGTCGTGATCGACCTGGTCGACGAGGACTACTCCCGCCTGATCGTGAGCACCAAGCACGCTCCCGAGCTGATCGCGGCCCTCCAGCTGGGGACGACGACCGCGGCGATCCCCGTGATCGAGACCGACGACCTCGTGATCGTCCCCGAGGTCGCCGAGCAGGCGGAGCGGGCCCAGGCGGCCGCCGCGGAGAAGCGCGCGAAGAAGAAGGCGAAGGCGGCGGAGGCCGCGGCCGTGGCCGCGGAGGCGGGGGGTCCGGCGACGGTGGTCGAGGGCCGGGAGGCGGCGAGCGGCGGGAGCGCGGCGACCGCGGCGGCCGCGGCTCCGGAGGCGCACGGTGCCGCGGAGGACGTCGCGGCTCCGACGGAGTCAGCAGCGGGGGCCGCTCCGAAGAGCTCGAAGGCGACGCCGAAGGCCGCTCCGAAGACGAGTGCTCGGACCGCCGCGAGCACGCCGGCCGAGTCCGGGGCTTCCGCGCCCGTGGCCGTCATCGGCTCCGAGCCGATCGACTCCGCAGCCCCGGTGAAGCCCGCCGAGCCGAAGTCCGCGGAGCCGAAGCCCGCCGAGCCGAAGTCCGCGGGATCGAAGCCCGCCGAGCCGAAGCCCGCCGGATCCGAGTCCGCCGAGCCCGCCCCCGCGAAGCCGGCTCCGGCCGCGAAGCCCGCGCCGAAGCCCCGCACGCCGGCGAAGCCCCGCGCCGCGCGCCCCGACTCCTCCGTCGGTCACGCGTCGGCCGAGCCGAGCGGCGCCACCGAGGCTGCGGAGTAGCGCACCGCCGCACGAGCAGCCGCCCCGCAGCGCCGGCCGGGGCGCCCCCTCCTCCACGCTCGAGGCGGGCGGACGCCCTCCGCCGACGCCGTGCCCTCAGGCGCGGACGTCCACCAGCGTCCGACCGTGCGAGCGGCCGGCGAGCACGTCCTCGGCCGCGTCGACCGCCCCGCCGAGCGGCACCGTCGTCGTCAGCTCGTCGAGCAGCTCAAGGTCGAGGTCGTGAGCGAGGCGGCGCCAGGCCTCCTCGCGGAGCTTGCGCGGCGCCTCCACCGAGTTGATGCCGGCCAGCGTCACTCCGCGCAGGATGAACGGCATCACGCTCACCGGCAGGTCCGGCCCCTGCGCGAGACCGCATGCCGCCACGGTCCCGCCCCACCGCGTCTGCGCGAGGGCGTTCGCGAGCGTGTGCGAGCCGGCGGAGTCCACCGCTCCCGCCCAGCGCTCGGACTGCAGCGGCTTCCCGCCCTCCTGCAGCTCGGCGCGGTCGATGACGTCGGAGGCGCCCAAGCGCTGGAGCAGAGCGCCGTGCTCGCCGAGTCGGCCGGTCGAGGCGACGACCTCGTGGCCCAGGCGCGCCAGGAGCACGACGGCGAGCGACCCCACGCCTCCCGAGGCCCCCGTCACCAGGACGGGACCGCTGCCCGGCCGCACGCCGTGCCGCTCGAGCGCCAGCACGGCCAGCATCGCCGTGAAGCCCGCGGTGCCGATCGCTCCGGCCCGTGCCGCCGAGATCGCGCCGGGCAGCCGGAGCAGCGACGCGGAGTCGACACGCGCCCGCTCGGCGAGCCCGCCGTCGTGGCGCTCGCCGAGGCCGGCGCCGTTGAGCACCACCCGGTCGCCGGAGTCGAAGCGCTCGCCCGCCTCGCCGTCCGCGTACTCCACGGTGCCGACCAGGTCGATGCCGGCGACGAGCGGGGTGCGGCGCACGATCCCGGGCCGCCCCGCCAGCGCCAGGGCGTCCTTGTAGTTGACGCTCGAGTACTCGACGGCGATCGACACGTCGCCGTGCGAGCGGTCGGGGTCGTCGCGCTCGAGGAGGCGGGCTCGGTTGGGGGTGTCGGTGTCGGAGTCGGAGTGCCGCTCGACGACGATGGCTCGGTACATGGGCCCACGCTACGCCCGCGGGCCCGCGGCCGGGCGGTCAGTTCAGGGGCCGGGTGCCCTCGGGGAGCGATCCGCCGGAGTAGAGGGCGGCGGCCGCGTCCTGGAGCGCCGTCAGGGCGACGCGCTGCGTCCACGGACCGTAGGAGACGCGGGCCAGCCCGAGCTCCTCGAAGCGGGCGGGGGACTGGGATCCGGGGACGCCGATGACGCTGACGCGCTGCCGCCCGAGGGCGGCGACGAGGGACTCCAGCTCGGCGTCCTGGAGCAGCCCGGGGACGAAGAAGCAGGTGGCGCCGGCGTCGAGGTAGGCGCGGCCGCGCTCGACGGCGTCGGCCAGGACCTCGCCGCGGTCGCGGTCGCCGGCGCGGAGGAGCACGTCCGTGCGGGCGTTGAGCGCGAAGGGCACCGCCTCCTCTTCGGCCGCGGCGACGGCCTTCTCGACCGCCCGCAGCGCCTCCGGGAGCGGCTTCGCCTGGTCCTCCAGGTTCGCGCCCACGACGCCGATCCCGATCGCGCGGCGGACCGTCTCGCCCGCGTCGCCGTAGCCCGCCTCGAGGTCGGCCGAGACCGGGACCTCGACGGCGGCGACGATGCGCTCGATCATGCCGAGGTGCAGCTCCAGCGGGATCCGCTCGCCGTCCTCGTAGCCGAACGCCGCCGCGATGGAGTGGCTGGCGGTCGCGAGCGCCCGGGTCTCCGAAAGCGCGGCGATCGTGGTCGCGCTGATCACGTCCCAGACGTTCACCACCTGCAGCAGCTCGGGGGCGGTGTGGAGGTCGACGAGGGTGCGTCCGCGCGCTTCGATGCTCATGGCACGAGCGTAGGGCCCGCGTGCGCGGCGCAGGCCGCCGCATCGCAGTCGGCGCAGACCACGAGCTGGGCGCGGCAGGAGAGGTCGGTGCAGTTGCGCATCCGGCTGGTCGGCGCGGCGCACGAGGTGCAGCGGCCCAGCACCTCGGCGTCGGGGGAGAAGGAGACGGAGCCGCGGCCGTCGAAGACGTACAGGGCCCCCTTCCACAGACCGCGGTCGCGCCGCGCCTCGGCGTAGCGGACGACGCCTCCGTCGAGCTGGTACACCTCGCCGAAGCCGCGCGCCGTCATCAGGCTCGACAGCACCTCGCAGCGGATGCCGCCGGTGCAGTACGTGACCACGGGCCGGCCCTTGAGGTGGTCGTAGACGCCGGCGTCGAGCTGCTCGACGAACTCGCGGGTGCTGGAGACCCCCGGCACGATCGCCCCCTCGAACCTGCCGATCTCGGCTTCGAAGGCGTTGCGGCCGTCGAAGAGCACCACGTCGTCGCGCTCGGCGACGAGGGCGTCCAGCTGGTCCGGGTCGAGCCGCAGAGCCGTCCCGACGACCCCGTCGGCGTCGACCCGCAGCTCGTCGGGCGCGCCGAACGAGACGATCTCGTCGCGCACCTTCACCGAGAGACCGGGGAAGTCGATGCTGCGGCCGTCGTCGTCGAGGCCGGAGCCGTCGCTCCACTTCACCTCGAGCCCGCGGAAGGCCGAGTGCTCGCGGGTGCGGCGGACGTAGCGCTTCAGGGCGTCCATCCCGCCGCCCAGCGTGCCGTTCACCCCGTGCTCCGAGATCAGCAGGCGCCCGCGCAGGCCCAGCGACTCGCACAGCTCGCGCTGCCACAGCCGCACGGACTCGGGGTCGGCCAGCGGCACGAAGCGGTAGAACAGCAGGATCTTCGGCAGCACCGGCACATCCTACGAGGACGTCCGGACCGGGGCGCGGCGTGTGGCAGCATCGTCGGGTGCCCGACGCCTCCGCCCCCGTGCCGCACTCCCGCCTCGAGGACGTCTTCGGTCTCGTCACCGGTGCGTTCGTCGTGTCGCTCGGCCTCTACCTGCTGCGCGCGAGCCAGGCGGTCACGGGCGGCACCGCGGGTCTCGCGCTGCTGCTGGGGTACCCGCTCGACATCCCGTTCGGCGTGATCCTCGTCACGGTCAACATGCCGTTCCTCGCCCTCTCGCTGTGGAAGAAGGGCTGGCGGTTCACGCTGCGGACCATGTTCTCGATCGTGCTGGTCTCGGTCCTGGCGGGGCTGCACCCGCTGGCGTTCGGCGAGCTGCGGATCGAGCCCGTCTACGGCGTCCTCACGGGCGACGTGCTCGCGGGGATCGGCCTCCTGATCCTCTTCCGGCACGGGTCGAGCCTGGGCGGGTTCAGCATCGTCGCCCTGATCGCGCAGGAGCGGCTCGGCTGGCGGGCGGGCTACGTGATGATGGCGCTCGACGCGTGCGTGGTCGCGGCCGCGCTGCTGGTGGTGCCTCCGCTGAACGTGCTGATCTCGGCGGCGGGAGTGGTGGTGCTCAACCTGGTCCTGGCGTTCAACCACCGGCCCGGGCGCTATCTCGGGTCCTGACCCCCTCCGCAAGCCCTTCGGCGCGCACCGCCGGGTTCCTAGGCTGAGGGCGCGGGCCCCCGCCCGCCCTTCCCGAACGGAGAAACCGGATGTCCGACTGGACCTACGACCCCTACGCCCGCCTCGGCGAGGTGCCGACCTTCGCGCTCGAGAGCGACGACATCGCCGACGGTGCGCCCCTGTCCGCCCGCCACTACGGCGAGGGCTCCGGCGGGGAGGACGTCTCGCCGCACCTGCGCTGGTCGGGAGCCCCCGCCGAGACGAAGAGCTTCGCCGTGACGGTGTTCGACCCTGACGCGCCCACCGGCTCCGGCTTCTGGCACTGGGCCGTCTACAACCTCCCGGCCGACACCACGGAGCTCCCCACGGGAGCCGGAGCCGCCGGATTCGAGCTGCTCCCGGCGGGCGCGCAGACGCTGCCCAACGAGATGCGGCTGCGCCAGTTCGTCGGAGCGGCGCCGCCGGACCGCGAGCACCGCTACTTCTTCGTGGTGCACGCCCTCGACGTCGAGTCGCTCGACCTCGACCCGGAGTCGACGCCGGCGATCCTCGGCTTCAACGCGCACTTCCACACCCTCGCGCGGGCGCAGATCGTCGCCACGGCGACGCCGGACGGCGCGAAGGGCTGACCCGCTCCGCGGGGAGCGCGCGCTACCCGAAGAGGGTGCGCGCCTCCTCGTAGCGGGCGTCCGGGACCGTCTTGAGGGTGCCGAGCGCCTCGGCGAAGTCCACGTGGTAGATGTCGGTGCCGCGCAGGGCGACCATGCGGCCCCAGTGCTCGGCGACGACGGAGTCGATGGCGGCCATGCCCAGGCGGGTCGCGAGGACGCGGTCGAACGCGGTGGGCGTGCCTCCGCGCTGGATGTGGCCGAGCGTCGTGGCGCGGGTCTCGATGCCGGTGCGCTCCTCGATGAGCGGGGCCAGCAGCTCGCCGATGCCGCCGAGGCGGGGCCGGCCGAAGGCGTCGAGGCCGCGCTCGGAGTGGGCGTCGTCCATCGTGTCGAGCGAGAAGCCCTCGGCGACCACGACGAGCGGTGCGCGCCCGCGGTCCTGCGCGCTCTGCACCCACTCGACGATCTGGTCGAGGGAGGTGCGCTTCTCCGGGATGAGGATGACGTGGGCGCCCGCGGCCATGCCGGAGTGCAGGGCGATCCAGCCGACGTGGCGGCCCATGACCTCGGCGACCATGCAGCGGCCGTGCGAGTCGCCGGTGGTGCGGAGGCGGTCCATCGCGTCGGTCGCGATGCCGACGGCGGTGTCGAAGCCGAAGGTGTAGTCGGTGGCGCCGAGGTCGTTGTCGATGGTCTTGGGGACGCCGACGATCTTGAGGCCCGCGTCCGTGAGGCGCTTGGCCGCAGCCAGGGTGCCCTCGCCGCCGATCGCGATGATCGAGTCGATGCCGTTGCGGTCCATCATCTCGGCGATCTTCTCGGGACCGCCGTTCTCGCCCTCGAAGGGGTTCGTCCGGCTGGTGCCGATGATCGTGCCGCCCTGCTTGGCGATGCCCTGGATCTCGGGGCGGCCCAGGGGCAGGAGGTCGCCGTCGACCACTCCGCGCCAGCCGTTCCGGAAGCCCACGAACTCCTGGTCGTAGACCTTGATGCCCTTGTAGACGGCACCGCGGATGACGGCGTTGAGGCCGGGGCAGTCGCCACCGGAGGTCAGGATCCCGATCTTCACCCGCTCAGGTTAGAGGACCCGGTGAACGGATGTGCACGCGGACGACGACGGGCCCCTCCTCGCCGCCTCGAGGAAGGGCCCGTCGTCGTGCCCGGTGCTGGTGGGACTAGGTGGTGACGAGCTCGCCGTTGACGCCGCGGGGGAAGAATCCGCCGGTGCGCGTCCCGGCCGCGGGGTTCAGGTACACGATGTTGAGGACCTGGCCCGGGGTGCGGCTGAACGCGATCGAGCTGCCGTCGGTCGGGACGATGTTCGCCTGGCCGTCGACCTTGACGCCCTGGTCGAGGTCGGTCTTGCCGTCGAGGCTGTCGCGAGCGTCGGAGAGCTTGTTCGCCGAGTCGGACAGGTCGGCGGCGTAGATCGCCGAGCGGATCGCGCCAGCGTGGTACGCCTC
This sequence comes from Rathayibacter sp. AY1A3, assembly GCF_002930975.1. Classification (NCBI taxonomy): domain Bacteria; kingdom Bacillati; phylum Actinomycetota; class Actinomycetes; order Micrococcales; family Microbacteriaceae; genus Rathayibacter; species Rathayibacter sp. AY1A3. Next base: position 90,768 of record NZ_PSTO01000009.1, read on the forward strand.
CACCGCGAGGATGCCGGCGGCCGCGTCGAGGTAGGTCTTCGACTGGATGAGCGGGGCGGCGCCCTTGTAGGCGGTCACTCCCACGTCCTCGAAGACGAAGGCGCCGAGCAGGAAGTTCGATTCGCTCGCGAACGGGTCGAACGACTGACCGGCCTTGATCAGCCCCGCCGCAACGGCGGCGGAGTTGAAGCTGTCCTTCAGGTTGATCGCCGGGCGGGCCACCTTCGCGGTGCCCAGCGCGGCCCGCAGGAACTTCACGTGGGCCTTCTCGTCGTTCGCGACCTCGGTGGCGAAGCTCTTCAGCCACGGGGTCTTGAAGTCGACGGGGCGGCCGCCGATGACGCCGCCGGGCGTGCCCTTGCCGGTCACGTCCGAGCCGCCGAGGCCGGTGCCGTAGACGGCGCGGAGGTAGAACTCGGCCTCGAGGTACTCGAGGTTGAGGGCGAAGTTGAGGATCGAGGCGTCGCTGGGGCCGCTGGCAGCGACCTCCTCGGCGGAGGCGGTGGGCGCGGCGAGGGCCGCGGCTCCGATGCCGAGGCCGGCGACGCCGGTGGCCTCGAAGAAGCGGCGACGGTCGAGAGCGGTCTCAGAGCTCTTGACGATCGCGTTGCGGATGAAGGTCGTGTCGAACATGTGCGCATCTCCAGTGATAGGCGGGTGCCGGGCGGCTGGAGCGCCGCCGCGACAGCGCGAAGCTACGCCCGGGATCGACCTGCTGACCAGTGGAAACGGGCGATCGGATCCGCGCATGTGTTCACGCCGTCTGAACCAATCCGCCGGGCGTGTCGCTCCGAACACGTCGTGGATGGGGGTTCTGCGGAGGAGCGTCCGATCCGGTGTCGGAGCCGCCGGTTAGCATCACTGCGTGTCGATCCCCGTCTCCGCTCCCGAGCCCTCCTGGGCGACGGTCTACGCGCCGTCGGAGCCGGTGAGCCTCGCGCTCACCCTCCGCACGCTGCTGCGGGGCTCGGGCGACCCGACCATGCTCCTCGACGCGTCCGGCTTCTGGCGGGCGTTCCGCACGCCGCTCGGCCCGGGCACGCTGCATCTGCGGCAGGCGGCGGACGGCGCGGTCCACGCGCGCGCCTGGGGCGGGGGAGCGGAGTGGCTGATCGACGCGGTCCCCGAGCTCCTCGGCCACGGCGACGACTGGAGCGGGCTCGACCTGTCGGCCCACGCGCCGCTCGCCGAGGTGCTCCGCCGCTCGTCGGGCCTGCGCCTCACGCGCGCGAACCTGGTGTTCGAGATGCTCGCGCCGTCGGTCCTCGAGCAGAAGGTCACGAGCACGGAGGCGTGGCGCGCCTACCGGGTGCTGGTGCGCCTCCACGGGGAGCCCGCCCCGGGGCCGGTCGCTCTGCACGTGGCTCCGAGCGCGCAGCAGTGGCGGCGCGTGCCCTCGTGGGACTGGCATCGCGCGGGAGTGGATCCGCGGCGCTCGCGGACCGTCCTCACCGCCGCGCTCGTCGCCTCCGGCCTCGAGCGGACCCTCGCGCTCGGGCGGGGCGGCGACGAGGTCGCCCGCCGGCTGCAGTCGGTGCCGGGGATCGGGCCGTGGACGGCGTCCGAGGTGATGATGCGGGCCCACGGCGATCCGGACGCGGTCAGCGTGGGCGACTACCACCTGGCCGCGGCCGTCGGCTTCGCGCTCACGGGCCGGCTCGGGGTCGACGACGACGGCATGCTCGAGCTCCTCGAGCCGTGGCGCGGGCACCGGCAGCGGGTCATCCGGCTGATCGGCTGCAGCGGAGCGCGGAAGCCGCGGCACGGCCCGCGGATGACCATCCAGGACCACCGCCGGCACTGATCCGCTCCTCCACAGGGGCGGCTCGCGGGCGAGTCGTCGCGACCACCGCGTCACGCCGCGTCCGGGCGGCGGGTCGGGCTTAGCCTCGGAGGATGCAGCAGTCGACGACCCCAGGTGTGCCCGGCAGCGACCCGGAGCGCGAGCCCGACGACGCGGCCGTGCGGAGCGGGGTCGACGCGACGATCGGTGGTCGGACGCCGGAGGGCGGCACGGGGTCGGACGACGAGGTCGAGGCCGGTGAGGCGCGCGACTCCGTGAGCGGGGCCGAGGTCGTGCCGGCGCCGGAGTCCGCGTCCGAGGACGTGGCCGAGCCTCAGGACGAGCAGGAGTCCGACGCTGAGGACGAGGACCTGCGCGAGTCCGGTGTTCAGGACGAGGACGAGGTCGTGCGCGACGCTCAGGACGAGGCCGTGAGCGAGCCCGATGCCGACGACGAGGTCGTGCGCGATGCTGAGGACGAGGTCGTGCGCGGGCCCGACGCCGCGTCGGAGTCGGAGCACGCGGCGCCCGCTGCCGCCGAGCCCGAGGTCGACGACCGCCCGATGATCGAGCGCGTCGAGTCCCTGGTCCGCCGCTGGATCGCGCGCAGCGGCGAGTTCCCGGTCGAGCCCGCCGCCCAGCGGCTCGCGGGCGTGCTCCAGGACCCGAACGGACTCGACTTCACCGTCGGGTTCGTCGACGGCGTCGCCCGGCCCGAGGACCTCTCGGTCGCGGCCGAGAACCTCGCGGCGCTCACCGCGAAGACGCCCGCCTTCCTCCCCTCCTACCTGCGCGCCGCGATCAGCACCGGCGGCGCCGTCGGCCCCGTGTTGCCCTGGGTGGTCGTGCCCGCGGCCCGCCGGGTCCTCCGCCGCCTCGTCGGGCACCTCGTGGTCGACGCCTCGGAGGCCCGTCTCGGCGCGGCCGTCGCCACGCTGCGCGAGGGCGGCGACCGGCTCAACCTCAACCTCCTCGGCGAGGCCGTGCTCGGCGAGCGCGAGGCCCGCCGCCGCCTCGAGGGGACCCTCCGCCTGCTCGAGCGGCCGGACGTCGACTACGTCAGCGTCAAGGTCTCGAGCGTCGTCAGCCAGCTGTCGATGTGGGCCTTCGAGGAGGAGGTCGACCGCGTCGTGGAGCGTCTCACCCCGCTCTACCAGGCCGCCGCGTCCGGAGCCGACCCCACCTTCATCAACCTCGACATGGAGGAGTACCGCGACCTCGACCTGACGGTCGCCGTGTTCCGACGCCTCCTCGAGCAGCCGGGCATGCTCGACCTCGAGGCGGGCATCGTCCTGCAGGCCTACCTGCCCGACTCCGTCCGCGTGCTCGACGAGCTGACCGAGTGGGCGCAGGAGCGCCGGGCCCGCGGCGGAGCCCCGATCAAGGTGCGCGTCGTGAAGGGCGCGAACCTCGCGATGGAGAGGGTCGACGCGGCCCTGCACGACTGGCCGCTCGCGACGGTCGGCAGCAAGGTGGAGGCCGACACGAACTACAAGCGCCTGCTCGACCGGGCACTGCGGCCGGAGCGCGTCGACGCGGTGCGCGTGGGCGTCGCCGGGCACAACCTCTTCGACCTCGCCTGGGCGTGGCTCACGGCGACCGAGCGCGGGGTGACCGGCGCGGTCGACATCGAGATGCTGCTCGGCATGGCGACCGGGCAGGCGCGCGCCGTCCGCGAGGACGTGGGACGCCTCCTCCTCTACACGCCCGTCGTGCACCCGCACGAGTTCGACGTGGCGATCTCGTACCTCATCCGACGGCTCGAGGAGAACAGCAGCCCCGAGAACTTCCTGTCGGCCGCGTTCCGCCTCGACGACGAGGAGGTGCTGCAGCGGGAGCTCGGCCGCTTCCGCGCCTCGCTCGAGGCCCTCGACGACTCCGTCCCGCCGCCGAACCGCACGCAGGACCGCCTGCGGGAGTGGTCCTCCGGCTCCGGCCGCCGCCTCGTGCAGGAGCACGCCCGCGCCGGCGAGCGGGCGCAGGACCCGGCCGCCGCGGGCCTGACGCAGGCCGTCCTCGGCCTCAGCCGCGGCTCCGGCGCCGCCGCCGCGACCGCGGGCTTCCACAACGAGCCCGACACCGACCCCGCCCTCCCCGGCAACCGCCGCTGGGCGCGCCTGATCACCGAGCGCATCGCCGGCTCGACCATCGGAGCGGGCACGGCCGACGCCGCGCGCGTGAGCACCGAGGCGGAGCTCCAGGAGGTGCTGCGCACGGTGTCCCGCCGCGCGGAGCGCTGGGGCGAGCGCCTGGGCTACGACCGAGCGGCCGTGCTCGACCGCGCCGGCCTCGTCCTCGCCGCGAACCGCGACCGCCTGATCGAGGTGATGGCCTCCGAGACCGGCAAGACGATCGCCGAGGCCGACCCCGAGGTCTCCGAGGCCATCGACTTCGCCCACTACTACGCCACCCGCGCCCGCGAGCTCGACGCCGTCACCGGGGCCACCTTCGTCCCCGCGCGGGTCACCGTCGTCGCTCCGCCGTGGAACTTCCCGGTCGCCATCCCGGCCGGATCGATCCTCGCGGCGCTCGCCGCCGGCTCCGGAGTCGTGGTGAAGCCGGCGCCCCAGGCCCGCCGCTCGGCCGCTGTGCTCGTCGAGGCGCTCTGGGACGCGGGCATCCCGCAGGAGCTCCTCGCCCTGGTCGACCTCGACGAGGAGGAGCTGGGACGGGCGCTGATCACCGACCCCCTCGTGGACCGCGTGCTGCTCACCGGCTCTTACGAGACCGCCCGACTCTTCCGCTCCTGGCGGCCCGGCCTCGCACTGCAGGCCGAGACCAGCGGCAAGAACGCGATCATCGTCACTCCCCACGCCGACTACGACCTCGCCGTCGCCGACATCGTCCGCAGCGCCTTCGGGCACGCCGGCCAGAAGTGCTCCGCCGCCTCCCTGGTGATCCTGGTCGGCTCGGTCGCCCGCTCCAAGCGCTTCCGCGCCCAGCTGGTCGACGCCGTCACGTCGCTCCGCGTCGGCCGACCCGACGACCCGTCGGCGGTGATGGGGCCGCTCATCGAGGAGCCCACCGGCAAGCTCCTGCACGCGCTCACCACGCTGGGCGGAGGCGAGTCGTGGCTCGTCGAGCCGCAGCGCCTCGACGAGAGCGGCACGCTCTGGTCGCCCGGGATCCGCGAGGGCGTCACCGAGGACAGCTACGTCCACCTCACCGAGTTCTTCGGCCCCGTGCTCGGGATCATGCACGCGGCGACCCTCGAGGACGCCGTCCGGATGCAGAACGGCACCGAGTACGGGCTCACGGCCGGGCTCCACTCCCTCCACGCCGACGAGCTCGCCCTCTGGATCGACTCGGTCGAGGCGGGCAACCTCTACGTCAACCGGGGCATCACCGGAGCCATCGTCCGGCGCCAGCCCTTCGGCGGATGGAAGCGCTCGTCCGTCGGCGGCGGCGCGAAGGCGGGCGGACCCAACCACCTCATCGGCCTCGGCTCCTGGAAGCCCTCGCCCGCGCGCTCCTCCTCGACGCTGCACCTGCGCGGCCTCGACGACCGCGCGCGCCAGTTCATCGAGGCGGCTCAGTCCTCGCTCCGGTTCGAGCAGTTCGACCTGCTCCGCCGCTCCGCACTCTCCGACCAGCTCGCCTGGGCGACCGAGTTCGGCGTCGTCACCGACATCTCGAAGGTCGGCGTCGAGCGCAACCTGTTCCGCTACCTCCGCGTGCCGATCGCGCTGCGCCTGGCCGACGGCGGCGACCTCGGAGAGCTCCTCCGCGTCATCGCCGCCGGCCTGCTGACCCGCTCCCGGATGGACATCTCCACGTCCCTCCCGCTCCCGCCGCGGGTTCAGGAGATGCTCGGCGGCGACGAGCTCGCCGAGATGGCGGGCCTCGTCCCGCGCATCGTCGTCGAGACCGACGCCCAGTGGCTCGAGCGCGCCGCGGCCGCCCGCATCACGGCCCCGCGCATCCGCATCATCGGCGACATCGTCTCCGACCGCGTCGACGGCTACGCGGGCCCGCAGGCCCCCGGCAGCCCGACGCACGGACAGCAGGCCGTCGTCCGCCGATCGTCCGACTCGACCGGCTCCTTCACCGACGTCGTCGCCGGCATGACCCGCGGCAGCACGGGCACGCCGGTCCCGCTCACCCGCGCCGACGGATCCCGCGTCCCCCTCGCGACCGCCCTCGCCGAAGCCCTCGGCGGCGCCCTCGACACCGCCGTCTACGCCGACCCGGTCACCCCCGCCGGCCGCGTCGAACTGCTGCCCTTCCTCCGCGAGCAGGCGATCTCGATCACGAACCACCGCTTCGGCAACCCGATCGATCTGAGCGACGACGTGCTGTAGTCGATTCCACGCCCGTCCCTGACGGGCGTGGCGCGGTCGGCTTCTCGACGGGGTGCGTTCTGTGGAGCGGGGGACGTTCGGCTACAGCGATCCGCTCGCACGCGGATCGCTGGTTCGCCTCGGGGGGCGGTGCTTGCGGGGATGGTGTGGATCGAGTGTGGCGCGGTCGGCTTCGCGACGGGGTGCGGTCTGAGGAGCGGGTGCGTACGGCTGCAGCGATCCGCTCGCATGCGGATCGCTGGTTCTCCTCGGGGGCGGTGCTCGCGGGGATGGTGAGATCAGGCTGGCGCGGGTCGGCCTCCCGACGGAGGCTCGGGACGCGGCTCGACGAGGGGCGACGGGGGACTTACTTGTCGCGGCAAGTAGTGGGTAGGGTGGAGGGATGAGTGCGCCCGAGACACGTTGGCTGACGCCCGATCAGCTCGACGCCTGGCTGCGCTTCATCGCGGTCGTGGAACTGCTGCCGGGCGCCCTCGACACGCAGCTGCAGCGCGACGCAGGGCTCACGCACTTCGAGTACCTGACGCTGGCGATGCTGTCCGAGGCGCCCGACCGCGCCCTCCGGATGACCACGCTCGCCGCCCGCACCAACGCGACCCTGCCCCGCCTCTCGCACGTGGTGACCCGCCTCGTCGCCCGCGGCTACCTCGAGCGCCGCCCCTGCGCCTCCGACGGCCGCGCCACGAACGCGGTGCTCACCGACGCCGGCCTCCAGAAGATCGTCGACACGGCGCCCGGTCACGTCGCGACCGTGCTGGCCGACGTCATCGATCCGCTCGACGCCGAGCAGATCCCGCAGCTGGCCGACATCATGTCGCGCATGCTCGCCCGGCTCGACCCCGAGGGCAGGATGACGGTCGACGCCGTGCGCTCCTCGCTCGGAGACCCCGACACCCGCTCCTGCTGAGCGCACCGACCCCTCACTCCCGGGGCGGACCGGCGTCGGCCGCGGCCGGATCCGTGCACAGGAACTCCCGGACAGGCCCGTCAGGGTCCTCGAGGCCGCGCGCCCACAGGGAGCCGAGGTCCTGCACCGCGACCGGCTCGGCGCCGCCGGAGGCCGGCCCGATCCCGAGCACCTCGCCGACCTCCTCCCGGCTGCCGACGCTCACCGCGAAGAGGCCCTGCACCCGGGAGCGCGCGTCGACGATCTCCTTCGACCTGGAGGTCGAGAAGGAGGGGTGCGGGACGACCATCGCGGACACGTGCTCGGAGGCGACGGAGCAGGCGGCGTCGTTGCTGAACAGCGGACTCAGGGCTGAACAGAGGATCCAGGGTCCGGCCGAGCGCCGGGGAGAACGCCCTCGAGCGCTCCGGATCCGTGAACGGGAGGTCGACGAGGATCGAGTCGACGGCCCTCCGCGTCAGTCCGGCGATCGGCCGCGCGACACGCGGGAGTCCGTGCCATCATCGCCTCGTGCAGTTCACCACGACGCTCTTCCAGATCGGCAACAACACCGGCATCGAGGTGCCGCCCGAGGTCCTCGAGGCACTCGGCGGCGGCAAGCGTCCCGCCGTCGCGGTGACGGTGAACGGCTACCGCTTCACCAGCACGGTCGGAGCGATGGGAGGACGCGCGCTCATCCCGTTCTCGGCCGACAAGCGCCGCGAGACGCAGCTCGCCGGCGGTGACGCGATCGACGTCGTGATCGAGCTCGACACCGCGCCGCGCGAGGTCGTCGTGCCGGAGGACCTGGCGTCCGCGCTGGCCTCGGCGGGCGCTGCGGAGCGCTTCGCCGCGCTCTCGCCCAGCGCGCGGAAGGCCCACGTCACGTCGGTCGAGGGCGCGAAGGCCGCCGAGACGAGGGCGCGCCGCGTCGCCTCGATCGTCGCGGCGCTCGCCGGCTGACGGGCGCGCCACGGTCCGTGACGCGACCTCCCCGCCGGATAGGCTGCCTCCGGCGCCCCACGGCGGAGCGCCCTGGAAGCGGAGTCGGGGGACTTGATGGGTGCGGTTCGGCGTTGGGTGTTCCCGATCGTGTGGATGGTCATCATCGGAGCGGCGAGCATCGCCCTGGTGAAGATCGCGTTCTTCCCGGACGGCGCGGCCGAGGCCGATCCGACGCAGCCGACCGGTGAGATCACCGAGCCGACCGTCACGGTCGCCCGCGGCACGGTCACCAACGACCTCACCCTCCAGGGCACCGTCGCCGCCGACCCCGCCGTGCCGCTCAAGGCGACGGCGGCCGGAACGGTCGACGACGTCTACGTGCAGCAGGGCGCGGCCGTCGCGTCGGGCGATCTCATCTACGACATCCGCGTCGAGACTCCGCGCGACCCGGTCGAGACGACCGGCCCGGACGGCGCCGTCACCCTCACCCAGCAGGAGCCCTCCGTGCGCTTCGAGCGGGTCTACGCCGCGACCGGCGGCACCCTCAGCGCCCTCGGCGTCATCCACGACCAGGCCGTCACGGTCGGCGAGGTGACCGGACAGGTCGCGCCGCCGAGCTACGCCGTCACCGGCACGATCGACGCGCAGCAGCTCTACCGCATCCAGAACCGGCCGACGGAGGCGCAGGTCGCGATCACCGGCGGGCCCGCGGGCTTCACCTGCACCGACCTCACCATCAGCACCCCTCTCGCCGGGGCCGGCGAGGGCGGCACGACCGGCGGAGCGACGGACGGCGGCGGCGGTGGAACCTCCACCGGCGGCTCCGGCACGAGCTTCACCTGTCAGGTGCCGACGGAGGTCACCGTGTTCCCCGGGCTCGCCGCCTCGGTGACGCTCGCGGGAGGCAAGGCGGAGGACGTCCTCGTCGTGCCGACCACCGCGGTCGAGGGCACCGCCCAGTCCGGCGTCGTGTTCCGCCGGGCGGACGACGGCAGCACCGAGGAGGTCCCGGTGACGCTGGGACTCACCGACGGCAGCTCCGTCGAGATCACCGGCGGAGTGGAGGAGGGCGCCGAGCTCCTGCAGTTCGTGCCGGGCGCGGAGGAGGCTGCTCCCGACGTCCAGCTGGGCGGCGACTGCATCGCGCAGCCCGACGGCTCGGTCTTCTGCTCGTGACGATCCTCCGGCTCGAGGGGATCCGCAAGGTCGTCCCGCTGCCCGACGCACCGCCGCTGACGATCCTCGACGGCGTCGATCTCGAGGTGGGCGAGGGCGACCACGTCTCGGTCGTGGGGCGCAGCGGTTCCGGCAAGTCGACGCTGCTCAACATCCTCGGACTGATCGACGAGCCGACCGAGGGTCGGATGCTGCTCGAGGGTGCTCCCACCGAGACCCTGTCCTCGCGGGCCCGCGCGCGCATCCGCGGCGGCAGCATCGGCTTCATCTTCCAGCAGTTCAACCTGCTGGAGGGGCGGACCGCCCGCGAGAACGTGATGACGCCGCTGCTCTACGCGACCGGATCGGAGTTCTGGCGCCGCCGCGACCTCGCGGCCGAGATGCTGGAGCGGGTCGGCCTCGGGCACCGCGTGGACTCGATGCCCGGGCGCATGTCCGGCGGCGAGCAGCAGCGGATCGCGATCGCCCGCGCCCTGGTGCGCCGACCGCGGCTGATCCTCGCCGACGAGCCGACGGGCGCCCTCGACACCGACACCGGCGAGAGCGTGATGGGCCTGCTCGACGAGATCGCCCGCGAGTCCGGCTCCGCGCTGGTCACCATCACCCACGACCCGGCCATCGCGGCGCGGGCCGAGCGCCACTACCGGCTCGACCACGGCCGACTGGGCTCGACCGCGGATGCGGGCCCCGTCGCCGAGGCGGTGGTCCTCTGATGCGCGTGCTCGTCGGGATCGCCGGCGCGATCGTCGAGGCGTGGACCGAGCTGCGGATCCACCGCGGCCGCGTGCTGCTCTCGCTGATCGGAGTCGCGGTGGCCGTCGCCGCCCTGACTGCGGTCGTCGCCGCCGGCGGCATCGCCCGCCAGGCCAGCATCGAGCAGGCCGAGCGCTCCAGCGGGCGCCCGGCGAGCCTCTTCCTCTCCGCCTACCCCTCCGGCACCGGCACCGCCGAGGTGGATGCCGACGCACTCCAGGCCGCGTGGACCGGTGCGCTCGAGCGGTACTCCATCACCTACGCGAGCCGCTCGACCTACGGCAGCGCCCGCGTCCAGTTCGCCGACGGCGCCGTCGACGTCGCGGTGCAGGCGGTCGACCAGCCCTTCGCCGAGATGCACCGGCTGAAGATCGTGGACGGCTCCTGGTTCACCGCCCGCGACTCCCAGCGCCTCGCTCCCGCACTCGTCGTCAACGAGCGCTTCTGGGAGCGGATCGGGAGCCCGGATCTGCGCACCCACCCGGTGGTCACCCTGCTCGGCTCCGAGCGCGACGTCACGGGCGTGGTGGTCGGCGTGACTCCCTCCTCGCAGTTCGAGACGGATCCGTCGATGATGATGCTCGCGGACGCCTACCCGGCGGTCGCCCGCGACGCCGACCCGCAGTACGGCGGGCAGGGCGTGCCGAACTACGAGATGTGGGTGCCGCTCGACCTGGCCGAGCCCCTCGCCGCGGCGGTGGAGCGCGACGTGGCCGGCGCCCTGGGATCCGACTTCGAGGTGTCGGTCGACCGGCAGGACTACCTGGTCTACGACTCCGACCCCTTCGGCGTGCTGACCTGGGTGATCGGCGGCGTGGCGGGCCTGGTGCTGGCGCTCGGCGCGCTCGGACTGCTCAACATCGCCCTGGTCACCGTCCGGCAGCGGATCCGCGAGATCGGCATCCGACGCAGCTTCGGCGCCTCCTCCGGCCGCATCTTCTTCTCGATCATGATGGAGAGCGTCGTGGCGACCGTCGTCGCGGGAGTGGTCGGCGTGACGGTCGCGGTCATCCTCGTCACCAACCCGTGGACGGTGGCCTTCGTGCAGGACAACGGGATCGCCGACATCCCGCCTTTCCCGGCCGAGGCGGCGCTGCTCGGGCTCGGGGCGGCGACCCTCGTCGGCGCGCTCGCGGGCCTGGTGCCGGCGATCGTCGCCGTGCGGGTGAAGGTGATCGACGCGATCCGCTACTGAGGCCCGCCGAGGGTGACGACGAGCTCGTCGCCCTCGAGCACGGCGCGTGCGTCGGAGTAGTGCGCGATCCGGGGCAGCCCCCGGGTGCTCGCGCTCTCATGGCTCCCGACGACGATCACGCGCATGCCGGCGTCCAGACCCGCCCGGATGCCGGCCTCGGCGTCCTCGAACACCAGCGCGTCCTCGGGGGAGACGCCGAGCAGGGCTGCGGCGGCGAGGTAGCCGTCGGGAGCAGGCTTGCCGTTCGCGACGTCGTGCGCGGTGACGACGGTGTCGGGGGAGGGGACGCCCGCCGCAGCCAGACGTGCGGCCGCCAGCGCCGGGCTCGCGGACGTGACCAGGGCGACGCGCTCGCGGGGGAGTGAGGCGAGGAACGCCGTCGCGCCGGGGATCTCGACGGTGCCCTCGGTGTGCTCGAGCTCGTACGCGTCGAGCTCCGCGACGATCGCGTCGACGTCGCTGCCGGCCGGAGCGAAGCGGCGGACGCTGTCGGCGGCGCGGACACCGTGAACGGCGCCGAGCACCGCGTCGTGGTCGAGAGCGAAGCGCTCGGCGAAGGCACCCCAGATGGTCTCCACGACGGCCGTCGAGTCGACGAGCGTCCCGTCCATGTCGAAGAGGGCGGCGCGGGCTCGGAGGAGGTGGGGCATGCGTCCATCCTGGCGGTCGGCGGCCTCCGGCGCCTGCCGGTGCGGACAGCGCTCGGACAGCGCGCGATCAGCCCGCCCTCAGGCCACGCATCGTGTCGCGGCGCTACGGTGGTCCGAGATCGCGGGCAGACGCCCGGAGGGGAGTGGAGGACGCCATGACGGACGACAACGGAACCGGCACGGACCAGGGCGCGAGCACGGGCGGCGAGGCCTCCGGACCCCGCGCCGGGTGGTACCCGGACCCGGCGGGCTCGTCCCGTCAGCGCTGGTGGGACGGGACCGGCTGGACGGAGTCGCTCCGCGACGCGCCGGCGGCCACTCCCACCGCCCCGGCCGGGAGCGGGTCGGCGCAGGCCGCCGCGACTCCCGTTCCGCCGACCGCACCGACTCCGCCCGCGCCGCCCGCCGAGCGTCCCGCCTACGGGGAGACGTCGAGCGGAGCGGCGACGAGCTACGGACAGTCGGCCTCGGGTCGGTATCCGCAGCAGCCGCCGTCCGCCGACCCGCAGCAGGGCTACGGGCAGGGCTACGGGCAGGGCTACGGGCAGGGCTACGGCCAGCAGGGCGCCGGCCAGCAGCAGCCGCAGCAGCCGCAGCAGCCCTCCGGCCAGCAGGCTCCCCAGCAGTACGGCCAGCAGCCGCAGCAGCCCTACGGCCAGCAGCAGCCGCAGTACCCGGCCTACGCCGCGGCTCCCGGAGCACCCGTGCAGCAGCGCGACACGAGCATCGTCACGTCCACCCCGTGGATCTGGGTGGTGGTCCTCCTGCCGCTGCTCTCGGCGCTGTCGATCTTCCTCCTCCCGCCGAGCGCGATCGTCGACTCGTCGATGGCCTCGACCTACGGGCCGAGCTCCTCGATGGGGATGTCGACCGCCTACCTCGTCGGCCTCGGCGTGCTCCAGGTCGTCGGCTTCCTGATCTACGCGGCGGAGGTCGTCTTCGCCTTCCTCGACTGGCGCCAGCTGAAGCGAGCCGGCCTGCAGCGTCCGTTCCACTGGGCGTGGGCCTTCCTCGCCGCTCCCTACGTCTACGTGATCGGCCGCAGCGTGGTCGTGAAGCGCGTGACCGGAGGCGGCCTCCTCCCGCTCTGGGTCTTCCTCGGCGTCGTGGTCGTGTCGTTCCTCATCGCGATCGGCTGGACGGTGTCGCTGTTCTCCCTGATGACGCAGGCCTTCGCTCCCGCGGGCTTCTGAACCCGTGAGCGCCGCCGATCTCGTCCTGACCGGCGGCGCCGTCTTCACCGCCGACGCCGTGCGCTCCCGAGCGCACGGCGTCGCTGTCGTCGGAGGGCGGATCGTCGCGGTCGGCGCCGACGCCTCCGACCTGATCGGGCCGCGCACCGAGGTGATCGACCTCGAGGGCCGGATGCTCGTCCCCGGCTTCCAGGACGCCCACGTGCACCCGGTCTGGGGCGGCGCCGCGCTGCTGCGCTGCTGGCTCGGAGCGGGAGGGTCGCCCGCCGAGCACCTGGCGACGGTCGCCGGGTACGCGGCTCGGGAGAGCGGAGCGGAGTGGATCCTCGGCGGCGGCTGGAACCTGCCCGACTTCCCCGGAGGCACCCCGACCGCCCGCGAGCTCGACACGGTCGTCCCTGACCGGCCCGCCTTCCTCACCAACGCCGACGGGCACGGCGCCTGGGTCAACTCCGCCGCACTGCGCCTCGCGGGGATCGACCGCACCACGCCGGACCCCGCCGACGGCCGCATCGAGCGCCTGGCCGACGGGACCCCCTCCGGCACCCTGCACGAGGGGGCGATGGACGCGGTCCGCCGCCACCTCCCGCCCGCGAGCGCGGACGAGCTCCACCGGGCGCTGCTCCTCGGTCAGGAGACCCTGCACTCGTTCGGAGTGACGGCGTGGCAGGACGCGATCATCGGCTCCTACGGCGATGTCGGCGACCCCGGTCCGGTATACAGCCGCGCGGCGCTGAGCGGCGAGCTGACCGGGCGCGTCCGCGGTGCGCTGTGGTGGGACCGGGGCCGCGGCGTCGAGCAGATCCCGGAGCTCGTCGAGCGGCGCGCGGCGCTCGCCGCCGACGGCTTCGCGCCGACGACCGTCAAGATCATGCAGGACGGGGTCGCCGAGAACTTCACGGCGGCGATGCTCGAGCCCTACCTCGACGGGCACGGCGGCCACGGTCACGGCGACGGCCTCTCGATGGTCGACCCGCGCCTCCTGAACGAGGCCGTGCCGCTCCTGGACGCGGCCGGGTTCCAGGTGCACTTCCACGCGATCGGCGATCGCGCCGTGCGCGAGTGCCTGGACGCGGTCGAGCGGGCGATCCAGGCGAACGGGCGCCGCGGCAACCGCCACCACCTCGCCCACCTGCAGGTCGTGCATCCGGACGACCTGCCGCGCTTCCGTGCGCTCGACGTCGCGGCCAACCTGCAGATGCTGTGGGCCTCGCTGGAGCCGCAGATGGTGGAGCTGACGCTGCCGTTCCTCGGTGAGCGGCGCGGTTCGTGGCAGTACCCCTTCGGCGACCTGCTCCGCTCGGGCGCGGTGCTCGCCGCGGGGAGCGACTGGCCGGTGTCGACGCCCGACCCGCTCGCCGCGATCCACGTCGCGGTGAACCGGCTCTCGGCGCCGTCCGAGCGCGAGCCGGGGTGGAGCGAGGAGGTGTTCCTCCCGGAGCAGCGCCTCGACCTCGCCACCGCCCTCTCCGCCTCCACGGCCGGCTCGGCGTGGGTGAACGGCCTGGACGGCGAGTCGGGCTCGATCGCCGTGGGACTCGCGGCGGACTTCGCCCTGCTGGACCGGGACCCCTTCGCCGGCGACCCCCGCACGATCGGGGACACCCGGGTGCTGGGCACCTGGATCGGCGGCGAGCGCGTCCACACCGCAGCGGACGCGCCCGCCTGATCCGGGTCGTTCAGGAGGCGGCGCTCAGCAGGTGATCGCTCCGCCGATGATCCCCGCGAGCAGCCCGCCGGTCGCGGAGGCGATCGCGCCGGGACCGGAGATCGCGCCGATCACCCCGCCGGTCGCGGCACCGCTGACGCCGCTCCCGGCGACGCAGTGGCCCCACTCGGGCGAGCTCCAGTCGCTGTTCAGGTGCAGGCCGCCCGCCGCCGAGCGGGACGCCGAGTCCGGGGCGAAGTGGAAGGTGAGCGTGTCGGAGTCGTCGATCGACCAGTGGCCCGACACGGTGCGGCCGCGTCCGACGTCGATCCTCTCCGGGAGTGCGTCGGACGTCTCGGCGCCGTCCGTGAAGCCGACCCCGCCGCCCGCCAGCTCGACGATCCGCGTGTCGTCGGTGACGTCGAAGGTCACCGTCGACGCCGATCCGCCCCGTGCCTCGAGGTGCACCCGGCTGCTCGTCTCCTGCCTCGCCGGCTCGGCGTGCGCGGCCTGCGCTGTGAACAGCGGCACCGCCAGCAGAGCGGCCGCCGCCGCGACCAGTGCCGTGCTCGTCCTCTGTCGTTCCATCGTCGTTCCCTCCCTCGGATTCCGATCCAGGAGGGAGGGCTCAGCGCCGCCGGTCGACGAGGGCGAGGACGACGGACGCCACCGCTGCCGCGACGGCGGCGGTGACCACGACGTCCCACGGATCCTCGGCGCCCACCGCGGTCGCGACGAGGTGCCCGGCCAGGACGCCGACGAACAGTGCCGGCAGCATCAGCCAGATGCGCCGTCTCCGTCGTGCCGCCGTACCGGCCTGTTCCCTGTCGCTCATGCTCGCCCTCCTGGATTCACCATACAGGTATGGAGTACCAGGCGGTCGCGACGCGCGTCGAGGAGGTGGCGCGATCCGTCAGGCCTCGCTGCGCTGGATGAGGCGGGAGAGGACGATCGCGGAGCGCGTGTGGTCGACGTTGGGCGCGATGCGGACCTTCTCGAGGGCGAGCTCGAGGCTAGGGATGTCGCGCGAGCGGATGTGGACGATCGCGTCGGCGGAGCCGGTGACCGTGCCCGCGTCGACGACCTCGGGGACCGCGGAGAGGATGCGGCGGAGCTCGTCCGGAGCGACGGTGCCGCGGCAGAAGAGCTCGACGTAGGCCTCGGTGGCCATGCCGTCGACCGCGGGGTCGACCTTGATCGTGAAGCCGCGGATCACGCCGTCGGCCACGAGGCGGTCGACGCGGCGCTTCACCGCGGAGGCGGAGAGCCCGACCACGCCGCCGATGTCGCCGTAGCCCGCGCGGGAGTTCTGGCGCAGCAGATCGAGGATCTTCCGATCGATGTTGTCCATGCTCCGAGGATAGGCGCGGCCGGAGCGGCGCCTGGACGGCAGCAGAGTGCCACTGGAGATTCGTGACGCCCGGCTATATAGTTGCTCTCGGTCAATAGTTGATCGCGGTCAACTAGAACCGCCGCCGTGCTGAAGAGGAGCCCATGTCACACCCCGAACACCGCGCCGCATCGCGCGGAACCACCGCGCCGCACGCCCCCGCCGGGCCGGACGGCGCCATGTCGCACCGCCAGGTGCTCGAATCGCTCAGCGGCCTGCTGCTGGGCATGTTCGTCTCGATCCTCGCGGGCACGGTCGTGTCGACCTCGCTGCCCCGGATCATCTCCGACCTCAAGGGCGACCAGAACGCCTACACCTGGGTCGTCACCGCGACCCTGCTCGCGACCACGGTCTCCACCCCGCTCTGGGGCAAGTTCGCCGACCTGTTCAACCGCAAGCTGCTGATCCAGCTCGCCCTCGGGCTGTTCGTCATCGGCTCCGCCCTGGCCGGCTTCTCGCAGGACACGAACATGCTGATCGTCTTCCGCGTGTTCCAGGGCCTGGGCGCCGGCGGACTCGCCGCGCTGAGCCAGATCATCATGGCCGACATCATCAGCCCCCGTGAGCGCGGCAAGTACGCCGGCCTCTTCGGCGGCGTGATGGCGATCGGCACCGTCGGCGGCCCGCTCCTGGGCGGCGTCGTGACCGACGCGTTCGGCTGGCGCTGGAACTTCTTCATCGCGATGCCCGTCGCGATCGTCGCGATCGTCCTCCTCCAGATGACCCTCCGCCTCCCCGCGCACCCGAAGCGCAAGGTGCGGATCGACTACCTCGGCGCCGTGCTCATCGCGGGCGGAGTCTCGCTCCTGCTGATCTGGGTCTCCCTCGCCGGCAAGAACTTCGACTGGGCCTCGTGGGAGACCGCGGTCATGGTCGGCGGTGCCGTCGTGCTGCTGATCGCCGCCGTGATCACCGAGCTCACCGTGGCCGAGCCGATCATCCCGATGGGGATGTTCAAGAACCGCACCTTCAGCCTCGCCGTCGTGGCGAGCGTCTCGGTCGGCGTCTCGATGTTCGGCGTCGCCGTCTTCCTCGCGCAGTACATGCAGCTGGCCCGCGGAGCCACGCCGACCCAGTCGGGCCTGCTCACCATCCCGATGATGGCCGGCCTGCTGATCGCGTCGACGATCTTCGGCGGGATCATCTCCCGCACCGGCAAGTGGAAGGCGATCATGATCAGCGGCGGCGTGCTCGCCGTGATCGGAACCTCCCTCCTCAGCACCCTCCGCTACGACACGGACCTGGTCCTCGTCGGGATCTACATGGCCGTCCTCGGCGCCGGCCTGGGCATGCTGATGCAGAACCTCGTCCTGGTGGTGCAGAACTCGATCGAGGTGAAGAACCTCGGCGTCGCGACCAGCGCGGTCACGTTCTTCCGCAGCCTCGGCGGCACCGTCGGAGTCTCGGTCCTGGGCTCGATGCTCGGCACCGTGATCGCCGACCGCATCAAGACCGGCATCGCGGGTCTCGCTCCCGCCGACCAGGCTCTCGCCGCGCAGGCGCTGGGCAGCGGCACGATCCCGCAGCCGGCGACCCTGCCCGACGCCGTGCGCGTCGTGGTCGAGAGCGCCTACGGGATCGGCGTGGGCGACGTGTTCCTCTACAGCATCCCGCTCGCCGTGGTCACGCTGATCGCCGTCGTCCTCCTGCCCAACGTGAGCCTCGGCTCGAAGAACGCGGTGCAGCTCAAGGCGGAGCCGACCACTCCGCTGCAGGCCGCGGAGGACGCCCTCATCGCCGCCTCGGACGGCCAGGCAGCGCTCCGCCCCGTCGGCCAGGCCCGGCGGACGGACGACGCGACGCACGCCCGGGAGGGTCGCGAGGCCACTCCCGCCGGACACGGCCGCCACGCCGACGACGAGCGGCAGGAGGAGCCGGTCGGGCACGCACGCCACGCCGCTCCCACCGGCTCCGTCGACGTGATCGAGCGCTCCTGATGCCCGCCGCCGCGCCCTCGGCCGAGGCGCTGCACGAGGTCGAGGAGCAGATCACCGTGCTCGCCGTCCAGGTGCGCCTCGCCGTCCGGGACGCGGCGGCGTCGATCGACCCGGCGCTGCCGCCCTTCGGACTGCGGCTGCTGCGGATCCTCGAGCGCTGCGGTCCGGTCCACTCCGGCGCCGCGGCGGAGCGGCTCGGGGTCGACCGCAGCGCGATCAGCCGCCAGGCCCGCCAGCTCGCCGAGCTGGGCCTGGTCGAGATGACCTCCGATCCCGCCGACGGCCGAGCGCGGTTCCTCTCGCTCAGCGCGGCCGGATGCGAGCGGATGCGCGACCTCGGCGGCCGTCAGCGGCAGCGGATGCAGGAGGCGCTGAGCGCCTGGCCCGAGGAGGACCTGCGTGCGTTCGCGGGATACCTGGAGCGGCTGACCGCGGCGGAGTGACCCGCGTGATCTGGACGAGTGGCGCGGACCGACGGGGTCCGCGCCACTTCTGCGTGCGGGCCGCCGGACGCGGCGCGGGCGCGCTGACCGCGTGCCGTCTCGCGCCACCCGGTGCCGACGGCGTCGTGGCCGTTCTACATTTCCTGAGATGTTCTCACTCAGGAGGCGATGACCCTGTTCTCTTTCGACCACGCAGCAGCGGCGGAGCTGGTCCGCGCCTCGGACGAGGCGGCGGAGGCGCTCGCCTCCCAGGGGCTGCTGAGGTCCGTCGCTGCCGAGTACGCGCTGGGCGAGTTCCGCGGCGCGTACGCCGAGCTGTTCCGCCGGGTCCGCCTCTGCGACAGGGAGAACCGCGGTCGGCTGAGCGCCGAGCTGCACGAGCTCGCCGTCACGGTGCGGCTCGTGGCACGGAAGGCCGAGGAGGAGCGTCGGCGCCGGGAGGAGTACGCGGCCTGGGAGCGGCGGGCGGACGAGCGCGAGCAGCAGTGCCGCCTCGATCCGGTCGCGGCCCTCGCGGCGGGAGTCGAGGAGGTCGTCGACCGGCCGCCGTCCGATCGGCCGGTCGTGCCTCCGCCGATCCGTGCGCTGTTCTCCCCCCGGTCGGTGCCCCGCACGTCCCGGGGCGGCCCCGCCGCGGGAGGCACGACCTCCGCCGACCCCGAGCGCCTCGACGTCTTCGTCTCGCAGACCCGGCAGGCGGACGAGGCGATGCGCTCCCGGCTCCAGGATCTGATGGCCGCCTGGGGAGCCTTCGGCAACCGCTGCTCGTGGGCGCCGGTCGAGTCCTTCTCGGTGCTCCGGGGCTTCCGCGAGCTGCTGTCGATCGGTGCGGCCGACGCGACCTGGGTCGAGCAGATCTCCCTGGCCTTCACCGCCGCGGGGGGAGCGGCGCTCTCCGTTCCGGTCCTCGACGCCGTCGGCACCCTGGCGCGGCCCCGGGGCGGCCGGAGCCTGCTCGACTCCCTCGCGGCGCTCTCGTCCGACGATCTCGCGACACTCCTGGCGGCGTCGCCCGACCTCGCGGCGCGCCTCGGGCGACTGGCTCCGACCCTCGTGAACGACTGGTGGCGGAGCCTCGACTCCACGGACGGCGCGCGCTTCTCGCCGCAGCAGGAGGCGCTGGTCGCCGGTCTGCCCGGGGTGATCGGGAATCTGGAGGGTGTTCCCTACCGCGCCCGGGTGAGGGCGAACGAGAGGGCGCTGAGGGCGCGGATCGTGGCGCTGAGGAGCGAGGCGGCGGGCCTGCGCGGGAAGGCGGGCGACGGGGAGCGACTCGCGGCGGTGGAGTCGCAGCTGGTGGCGCTGAGGGACGTGCGGGCATCGCTCCGGCGCGGTCTCGGTCAGGACCCGCGCTTCCTCATCTCCTTGACCGCCGACGAGCCTCCGCTCGCCGCCGTCTCGATCGGCGATCCCGACACCGCCACGAACGTCACCTACGCCGTCCCCGGGATGGGACAGACGACGGAGAGCATGACCCGATGGACGAAGGCGTCGCAGAATCTGCAGTCGCTCCTCCCGCCCGGCAGCGCCGTCGTCTCCTGGATCGGCTACGAGACCCCGCCGATGGCGCGGCTCGGCGGGAACGGCATGGACGTCCTCACCTCGAACCAGGCGGTCGCCGGCGGCGCCGCACTCGCCTCGGCTGTCCAGGGGCTCTCCGCGGTCCGGGGCGACGACCTGCCGAAGCCGAACGTCGTCGCCCACTCCTACGGCAGCACCGTCATGGCCGTCGCCGCCTCGCGCTCGGACGTCGAGCTCGGGGTCGTCGTGACGCTGGGCTCGGCCGGCCTCCCGGACAGCGTCGACGAGGCGAGCGACCTGCACGCGGAATCCGTTTTCGCGGGGCAGGCGCGGGACAAGTACCTCGGCGAGACCGAGAGCGGCGACGAGGCCGCGTGGATGGGCCGCGCATTCAGCTGGAACCACCACACGGATCCCGCAGACGAGGACTTCGGCGCGCGCGTCTTCGGTGTGGAGACCGGAGGCGACGCCGGGAGGATCGTGACGGATCACGCTGCGCTGAAGAGCGACGACGGCGATCTCGCGGGGTATCTCGACACGAACACCGAGTCCCTGCAGAACGCGGCGTGGGCCGTCTCCCGGCGACTCGACCTGCTGACCGTGAACCGGCCGCTCGGACCGACCGCCTTCCAGAAGGCGGTCGTGGGAGCCTCCCATGGCGGGTAGAGGCTCTCCTCAGCGGACGGGCGTCGCGCTGACCGTCGCCGCTCTGCTCGTGATGTCGATGACCGCTTGTGCAACGGAGAAGGAGGCGAGACCGGTGAGCACGATGAGTCCTCGGGAGGGTCGGGATCGGGTGGTGGAGTTCGTGCGGGACTCCGCGGGGCGGCTCGATGTGGAGGGGTGGTGGCCGCGGAGCGGCGCGGCCAGGCCCGATGTGTGCGGCCCCGGCGACCGGGTGAGCGGTGCGAGCTACAGCTACGCCTGGTGGGCCCCGGCGGGCACCGATGTCGAGGGGGATGCGCGGAAGGTCGCGGACTACTGGGAGTCGCTGGGGATGACGGTGAGAGTGACCGATTCGACTCCGCGCCCGACGGTCTACGGGCAGGGCGGACCGGTGCTGCGGGCGAGCTTCGTCACCGGCGCTGTCGAGGAGATGTACATGATCGGGGCGGAGATGCCGTGCGCGCCCGGCGATTTCGAATCACTCCTCCTCGAGGACGAGGCTCAGCGCGCGGCGGGCGCGGTCCTTCCGGGTGATGAAGGGGTCGTCCCGAAGCCGGATCCGTGGGACCTCCCACTCCAGTCCGATCCGTCGGGTTCCGGCTCGGAGGGATGAGCCGCCCCGTCCACCGCGTCCGGATCGGAGATGCCGACGTCGCTTCCGTTGCCGGGGGAGGGGTCGGCCTCAGCGCGGTGCGCCCACCAGCTGCGCGACGTGCACGACGAAGGCGCGGCGGCGGTCGCGCGTCTCCTCCCCGCCCCGGGAGGCGAAGGGGGTGAGGTGCCAGATCTCGCAGAGGCCGAGGAGGGCGATGAAGAGGTCGTCGGCGGACCAGCTCGCGTCGACGACGCCGGTGCGCTGCCACTCGAGGACCCGGGCCTCGGGGGCGGGGACCCCGCCGAGCTGCTCGCCGGCCTCCTCCCAGACGCCGGCTCCCTCCAGGCGCGCCCACGTGAGCAGGCGCAGGAACTCCGGGTGCTCCCACACATGGTCGAACATGCGGCCCGCGAGGTCGGGGAGGTCCGCCGCCTCGGCGAGGAGCGTCTCGTCGAGAGCGCCGAGCGCCTCGACGACGGTCGCGACGAACAGGCCGCGCTTGCCGCCGTAGTAGGCGTAGAGCCGCTCCTTGTTCAGACCCGCCGCCGCGGCCACACGGTCGACTCGGGCGCCCGCGAAGCCGTGGGCGGCGAACTCGACGGAGGCCGCGCGGAGGATCCGCTCGCGCGCGGGCAGCGCCGCATCGGATGTCGGCTCCATGGTTCACCTCCGGGCGCTCGAACGATACACTCTTCTTCGCCCAACCAACTGGTTGGGGTGGTTCGGCCCCGACGACGCGGCTCGGATCCGGACCCGCCGGTCCCGCTCCGCTCCGTGTGAAAGGCCGCCATGCCCGTCCCGTCCGCTCCCTCCTCCGCCCGCCGCTGGTGGGTGCTCGTGATCCTCGCGCTCACGCAGCTCGTCGTCGTGCTCGACGGCACCATCGTCACGATCGCCCTCCCCGCCGCGCAGGCCGATCTCGGCCTCACCGACGTCGAGCGCCAGTGGGTCGTCACCGCCTACGCCCTCGCGTTCGGCGCGCTCCTGCTCCTGGGCGGCCGCATCGCCGACTACACCGGCCGCAAGCGCACCTACCTGATCGGCATGATCGGCTTCGGCGCCGCCTCCGCCTGGGGCGGCCTCGCCACCTCGGGCACCGAGCTGATCGCCGCCCGCGGGCTGCAGGGCGCCTTCGCCGCGCTGCTCGCCCCGGCCGCTCTGGCCCTCCTCACCGTCTCCTTCCCCTCCGGCCGCGAGCGGGGCACGGCCTTCGCCGTCTTCGGAGCGGTCGCCGGAGCGGGCGCCGCCGTCGGCCTCGTGCTGGGCGGGCTGCTCACCGAGTTCGCCGACTGGCGCTGGTGCCTCCTCGTCAACGTC
Organism: Rathayibacter sp. AY1A3; assembly: GCF_002930975.1. NCBI lineage: Bacteria > Bacillati > Actinomycetota > Actinomycetes > Micrococcales > Microbacteriaceae > Rathayibacter > Rathayibacter sp. AY1A3. The sequence continues at coordinate 113,167 of NZ_PSTO01000009.1, forward strand.
CCCGTCGTCGTGGTCGGCGCGATCGCCGGCCAGCTGCTCGTCACCGAGAGCCGCGCGGAGGGGCGCAACCGCTTCGACGTCGCCGGGACGATCACCGTCGCGCTCGGGCTCGCGAGCGTCGTCTACGGCTTCACCCTCGCCGAGCAGGGCTGGCTCCGCGTCGACACCCTCGGCTTCCTCCTCGTCGGCGTGCTGCTGCTGGCCCTCTTCGTGCGGATCCAGGCCCGCTCCGACCACCCGTCGCTGCCGCTGCGCATCGTCGCCGACCGCGTCCGCGGCGGAGCATTCCTGGTCCAGGCGATCGTCGGCAGCGTGATGATCGGCTCCACCCTCTACCTGACCCTGCACCTGCAGCTGGTCCTGGGCCTGCCGCCGCTCGAGGCGGGCCTGGCCAATCTGCCGATGACGGTGACGATCATGATCGTCGCGGGAGTCGCCGCCAAGCTGCTGCCGCGCACCGGCCCGCGCGTGCTGATGATCGTCGGCCCGCTGATCGCGGCGGCCGGGCTCCTCTACCTGAGCCGCATCACCCCCGACGGCGGCTACCTCCTCGAGGTGCTGCCCGCGCTGATCCTCCTGGGCGTCGGCATGGCGATGGTCTTCGTGCCGCTGCAGAATCTCGCGCTCACCGGAGTCGCGGCCCACGACGCCGGTGCCGCCGGAGCGACCGCGAACGCCGCCATGCAGATCGGCGGCTCGATCGGGCTGTCGATCTTCACGACCCTCTACGCGGGAGTCGCGGGTGAGCAGCAGTCGCCGGTCGCCTTCGTCGACGGCTACTCCGCGGTCTTCGTCGCGGCCGCGATCGGGCTGGTCGTCGCCTTCGTCGTCGCCGTCGCGATGATCCGGGTGAAGAAGGAGGAGTTCCTCGCTCAGGCTCCGAAGGAGGCCGTCGCCCACCTGGGCTGATCCCGGCCTAGGCTCGGAAGCGCCATGCAGCCACTGACCGAGACCGAGATCCGCGAGTCCTTCGTCAACGCCTCCCGCAAGGAGGTCGCCGATCTCGCGCTGCCGAAGGACTTCGACGCGCTCGACTGGTCGGTCATCGACCATCTCGGCTGGCGCGACCGGAGGATGGGCCGCCGCGCCTACGTCGTCGTGCCGCTGGAGGAGCGCCTCGTCGGGGTCCTGCTCACCCAGGCCGACGCCCTGCCGCGCTCGCGGGCGCAGTGCTCGTGGTGCCGCGACGTGCAGCTCCCGAACGACGTCGTCTTCTTCGGGGCGCGGAAGGCCGGAGCGGCCGGGCGGGCGGGGGACTCGCTCGGCACGCTCGTCTGCTCCCGCTTCGAGTGCTCGGTGAACGTGCGGCGGCGCCCGTCGGTGGCCTACATCGGGTTCGACCTCGAGGCGGCGCGAGCGCAGCGGATCGCGACTCTGCGGGCGCGCACCGGGGGCTTCGCGCGCGAGGTGCTCGGCGAGGCGTGACCGCGCTCAGCGGCGCGTGGACGCGCGCACGTGCATCCGCTCGCCCTGGCGGCCGAAGAGGCTGAGGAACTCGACCTGCTGCTCGTCGGCGCGGCCGAACCAGTGCGGCACCCGGGTGTCGAACTCGGCGGCCTCGCCGGCCGGCAGCACCAGATCGTGCTCGCCGAGCCGCAGGCGGAGCCGCCCGCTCAGCACGTAGAGCCACTCGAAGCCCTCGTGCGCGCGCTGCTCCGCCGGCTCCGTCACCGGCCCGGCCGGGAGCGTGTGCTTGAACGCCTGGAGCGCGCCCGCGTCGCGGCTGAGCGGCTGGATGAGCATGCCGTTCCGGCGCACCGGCCGGCCGTGCACGCGGGGATCCTCCGGCGCGGCGCCGACGAGCTCGTCGAGCGGCGCCCCGAGGGCGCGGGCGATCGGGAGGAGCAGCTCCAGCGTCGCGCGACGGCCTCCGCTCTCGAGGCGCGAGAGGGTGCTCGCCGAGATGCCGGTCTCGGCCGCGAGGGACGCGAGCGTGCGGTCGCGGCGGGTGCGCAGGCGCCGGAGCCGTGGTCCGACGGCGGCGACGAGGACGTCGCGGAGACTGCGGCCGAGGGCGGTGGCGGCGGCGAGGCCGGCGAAGGAGGCGCCGAGGATCAGGACG
>NZ_PSTO01000090.1:0-598 GCF_002930975.1 Rathayibacter sp. AY1A3
TCCCCAACGTCGGCAAGTCGACGCTCTTCAACGCACTGACCAAGAACACGGTGCTCGCGGCGAACTACCCGTTCGCGACGATCGAGCCGAACGTGGGTGTGGTGAACCTGCCCGACTCCCGCCTCGAGGTGCTCGCCGGGATCTTCGGCTCCGAGCGCATCCTCCCGGCGCCCGTCTCCTTCGTCGACATCGCCGGCATCGTGCGCGGCGCGTCCGAGGGCGAGGGCCTGGGCAACAAGTTCCTCGCGAACATCCGCGAGGCCGACGCGATCGCGCAGGTCATCCGCGGCTTCGAGGACTCAGACGTCGTCCACGTCGACGGCAAGGTCGACGCCGCCAGCGACATGGAGACGATCAACACCGAGCTGGTCCTCGCCGATCTCCAGACCCTCGAGAAGGCCGAGGCCCGCTACGAGAAGGAGCTCAAGGGGAGGAAGATCGAGCCGATCGTGGTCGAGACCGCGAAGAAGGCGCGCGAGTTCCTCGACCAGGGCAAGCCGCTGTCGGCCTCCTCGATCGATCTGGAGCCGATCCGCGAGCTGGGCCTGCTGACCGCCAAGCCCTTCATCTACGTCTTCAACGTCGACGAGGCCGTGCT
>NZ_PSTO01000091.1:0-548 GCF_002930975.1 Rathayibacter sp. AY1A3
TCCAGCACCGGGCAGGCGTCAGTCCGTATACATCGTCTTGCGACTTAGCACGGACCTGTGTTTTTAGTAAACAGTCGCTTCCCACTGGTCTCTGCGGCCATCGAACGCTCCCGGAGCAAGTCCGTTCACGCCTCAGGCCCCCCTTCTCCCGAAGTTACGGGGGCATTTTGCCGAGTTCCTTAACCACGATTCTCTCGATCTCCTTAGTATTCTCTACCTGACCACCTGAGTCGGTTTGGGGTACGGGCAGCTAGAACCTCGCGTCGATGCTTTTCTTGGCAGCATAGGATCACCGATTTCGACTTGCGTCTACCCATCAGATCTCAGGCTATATGAACGACGGATTTGCCTATCGTTCGCCCTACATCCTTAGACCGGGACAACCATCGCCCGGCTCGGCTACCTTCCTGCGTCACACCTGTTAATACGCTAAACGCACCAGCACGGGGTCGTACGCTAGGCCCAACGCTTCACCCCGAAGGGATCCATCAAAGGGATTCAGATACTTAGCACTACTGGATTGTCTTGGGCGGTTCTTCGCCGGTACG